>CP066691.1:600000-836881 GCA_016432485.1 Candidatus Niyogibacteria bacterium | reverse complement strand
GAGAGCGCGGATATGGACCTGATAAAAATTTGGGATATAGAGGGCGGAGCAAATATGGAGGGAAAAGAAAAAGAGGTTTCTTCTTTCGTAGATTTACTTGCCTCAAAATTAGGCCTTAATAAGCCCTTTTAATATTATAAAAATGGCCCGAGGATTTACCGGGCCATACGCCAAGTATTGACAACACACTGGGCCCTATGCTACTTTTCTGTCAGACAAAAACCCCATTCCGAAACCCCAAGCAAAGGAGAAAATCAGATGGGGCAGTCATTTTTGAAAAAACTGCGGGAAATGATTTCACCGCTCTACGCGAACCTGGGAGGCCATGAACCTGATCATTGCCAGCGGATGCTAAAGATGTTCCCGGAAATAAGCTCTCTCATTCCCGGCGTGGATGAAGATGAATTCAAAGCCGCAGTTTGGCTGCACAGCCTGGACCGAGCTATCAAAATCAGCAAAGAAACCCTGGCTGTCGTATTGAACGGATTTCTCGCAGGGAGCGAATTCTCCGAATCCTCAAAGAAAGCCGTTGTCAGCGCCATTCTTGAACACAGCAAGTTCAAGGACGGAGAGAATGATTCTCCGCTACTGCAAGCTCTCCGACTAGCCGACAAGTGGGACAGGATTGGCTTTCTGGGAGTCGTCTCCGGCTTCATGTTCTTGGGGACGAAAATGCCGATGTATCACGCGGAAAAACCGTTCGGATACGGCCCCACGGCAGAAGGAGAAAAAGGATACCAAACCATCTACGAGAATTTCTACAGAGTCCTTGAGTGGTATCCGATATTTCCGCTCCTGCGCGAGCTCGTCCGGCGCCACACGAAAAGGTTCCAGAACTTCCTTGACTGCATTCGGCTTTTCGGAGAGGAAGTGTCCGAAGCCCACGGCGTCCCGAACACGGTTGAGGAAGATATCAAGCGATGCCTCGGCGGTTTCTACAATGAATGGAAGCCTCTGTAACATCGGGAGTAAAAAGCCATCAGCATAACTGATGGCTTTTGTTTTGCGGGCACGACCAACTCATGTTCAACTTGTTCATTTTTGAATTTAGAGCTGATCGCGAACCTCTAGAATCTCCATGGCTTTTGTGAAGGCCGTACGAAAAGGCAGATGCTGACCAAAGCCGAAAACATCATCCGTCAGGAAGTTATTAAGTGAAAACCATACAAGGATGCTCTTACTATTTAGTTATTGATTCAAGGATTCCCGCGAGTCTATCGCCTAAATTTTGATACGAAAGTTCGCGCGCGCGGATAATGGCTTTTTCGGAAATTGCTCGACGTAGCTGTGCATCCTTGCCCAAACGCTCGATTTGACGCGCCATATCGTCAATATCGCCATCTTTAAAAGTCAGGGCGCCGCCAGAAACCAACCACTCCAACGCCCCTCCGCCAGGAATGATACTTGAAAGACCGAACGCCATCGCTTCGGTTAAAATTGCCGAACCATATTCAAGCCACCATCGCGGAAAAACAAATATGTCGGCTCTGGCAAAAAAATCCAGTAAATCGCCGCGCGAAACCCATCCGGGAAATTTAATTCGTGATTCAAGCCCAAGCGCCTGTGCCAAAAGACGCAAATTATCCTCTTCGGGCCCGGAACCGCTGACAATCAATTCGTATTTGTCTTTATCAGCAACTTTAGAAAACGCCCTGATAACCAAATCAAACCCTTTTTCGGGCAGCATCCGGCCGGAACAAAAAATCATGATTTTCTTATTGTTATTTTCAAACTGCTCCGACGAACGAGGGTATTTTTCCGAAATTGCGCGAGTATCTATGAAATCTTCAATAATAACCCCCTTTCCGGAACCGATTCCAAAACGATAATAAAGCGCGGCAAGATGAGGCGTATTAAAAATGAAGGCGTCTATTCTATTGGCCGCCTGAACCCCGATTATGCGTTCAATCCACCACCTGAACACCTGCCACAAGGACCGTCTGGCGCTCACGGTTAAAGCGCTCTGTGTTGCCGGACGCCACGAATTAAGGCGTATGTTGAAAAAAGCGGCAACCGGAGTTTTTCCACCAAGCAAACGATAAAATCCGGCGCCGTACAAAAAAATATGCCCGTCCACGTAAAAAGCGTCAGCATCATTTTCGTATTTTTTTAAAATCCGGTATACACCGCGCTGAATGCTTAATAAATCGCCGAAGGGCGCGATATTTTCTTCACGCAATTTATACGCAAGCTCCGGCACGGCCAGATTGGCGCGCGAAAAAGCAGTAATAACCGTCACATCGTGCCCCAGCTCAACCAAGCGCTTAGCCTTCCAGTGTAAATCAAGAACTGCTCCGCCGGCAGTCTCAAAATTCAACTTGGATGTAATTAAAATAAATCGCATTTACAATAAAATTTTATCGTCGTAATGCGGACCGTTTTTAATCTCAATCATATCAGTATCGCTTAAAAATTTAAGATGGTATCCCCCGCGGAGAAGAACGAAAATATCCCCGCTTTTAAGCGTGATTTCTTTAAACGGTCGGTCATCGGTTCCGTAAAGCGTTGCGCGCACCTTGCCGTCCCTGACAACCAGGCATTTTTGAAGCGCGGTCGTGACCCGGCGTCTGGGAGCATAGCGATGCGCGGCCACTTCCGCTCCTTTAGAATGTTTTACCCCTAAAACCTGCAGCGCCTCCTCCGGTTCGGTAACCGGATTTATGCCTCCTTCAATCGCGGAAGAAAGAAGGCCGATTAAAATATTTTTGCCATCAATGAATTTTTTAATCGCCATCAATTTAGATTGAATTTTCTTTGAGTGACGATAGGGCGACCGGACTCCACCTCGCGTTTAGCATGTTCAAAATCATGCTCAACCATCAGTCGGACCAAATTCTTAAAATCGGTCTTTGGTTTCCAGTCTAAAATATTTTTAGCTTTGGTTGAATCTCCCTGCAAAACATCAACTTCAGTCGGCCTAAAATGAACCGCGTCAATTTCAATAACGGTTTTGCCGGTTTTCCGGTCAATGCCCTTTTCATCAATGCCCGATCCTCTCCACTCTATTTCCATACCGAGAACTTTCGCGGCTTCTTCGGCAAACTCGCGAACAGTATGTGTTTCTCCCGTGGCTATTACAAAGTCGTCGGGTTTATCGTGCTGAAGTATTTTCCAAATCAATTCAACATAGTCTTTTGAATACCCCCAGTCTCTTTTAGCGTCCATATTGCCGAGCCTCAAAACTTTTTGAGCGCCCAATTTCACCCTGGATAACCCCAGCGTAATTTTTCGCGTAACAAAGTTTAAACCCCGCCTTGGTGATTCATGATTAAAAAGAATTCCGTTTGAAGCAAAAATTCCGTAACCATCCCTGAAAATCTTGGTGGTATAAAAAGCGAAAAGTTTGGAAAGCCCGTAAGGCGATTGCGGATTAAACGGGGTTTTTTCGTTTTGAGGAGTTTCTAAGGCCTTGCCGAACATTTCGGAAGATGAGGCCTGATAAAATCTTACCGGCAGATTCAGATTACGGACGGTTTCCAATATGCGAAGAGGACCCAAAGCATTGACATTGTGGGTATATTCCGATTTTTCAAAACTTATTCCGACATGACTCTGTCCGGCTAAATTATATATTTCATCAGGACGTACTTTGCTGATAATCCGCGCTAAATTCAAACCGTCCGTCATATCGCCGTACATCATAAAAAAACGCGGACTTTCGGAGTCGTTATACAGATGGTCTATACGGTCGGTATTCGGCGAACTTGCGCGCCTCTGTATACCGTAAACTTCATATCCTTTTTCAAGTAAAAATTCAGCTAGATATGAGCCGTCTTGCCCGGTAATTCCGGTAATTAAAGCTTTTTTCGCCATAAAATTAAGACCCAATTATCATAAAATGATTTAATTTATAAAGCAATAAGGTCGTTTTCGTCCAATTTCCATCCCAATGCTCCCAAATTTTCTTGAAGATGGGCAATGCTGCCCGCTTTTGGTATAACAGCGATGTCTTGAGAAATAATCCAATTTAAAGCTACTTGTGCCGGCGTCTTATCGTATTTCTCGGCAAGCTCCGCAAGTTTTTTATTTTGGCTTTCGGCAAGTATGCCGCGGGCTAAAGGCCGATAAGCAATAACTTTTAGGCCGTTTGCGCGGCAATACGGAATAATATCTTTTTCTGCCGAGCGCTCAACAAAACTATATTCAATTTGATTAGCGGCTATTTTAGAATGATTGAGATGACTTTGAGCTTCTTTTAATAATTCAACTGAAAAATTGCTGACGCCTATATTGCGGGCAAGGCCTTCATCCGCCAGATGCTCCATAGCGCGCATAGTTTCTGAAAGCGGAATTTCATCGTTCGGCCAATGTACCAAATATAAATCAATATAATCGGTTTTAAGCCTCTTTAAACTGCCTTGCATGGCTTTTAAAACATCGCCGTAGCGCAAATTGGTTTTCCAGACCTTGCTTATTATAAAAATATCTTTGCGGTCATAACCGGATATAGCTTCTCCGACTATTTCTTCGGTCAAGCCCTGGCCGTAAATCTCGGCGACATCAATTAGTTTTATGCCCATATCAAGTCCAGAGCGCAAAATTTTAATTGACTCGTCAAAATTAGAAGGGTCTTTTTCAAATTTTCCACCCATCCCCCAAGTTCCCATTCCGAATAAAGGAATATCCATGTTTAAACAATGATTACCTCTGGATTAGGAATAATGAATTTTCCCTTATATCCTTTGGCGCGGATTTTGGGAATAAGTTCGTCGGCCAGATTCCACGATAAAAGCAGGGCGAAATCGGGCTGTTCCGAAAACAGCCGAGTTTCATCTACAACCGGTATATGCATGCCGGGAGAGAAAAGTCCGATTTTAAGCTCACTTTTCTCAGCGAGGTGGTCAATAATGTCCGGCCCCAAACGGCAATAATTAAGCAGGGTGTTGCCTTTGGCCGGCGCGCCAATACCCGCTATTTTTTTGCCAGCGGATTTTTGTTCGGTTATAAATTTTTGGATTTCAAATTTATTTTGACGGACTTTATCGGCAAAATCAATAAAAGTTGACTCTTTGTAAAGACCGGCGCTTTCTTCCAAATCCATTAACTGTTTAACGCTCGGCTGTATTTCGTAATCTCCTTTGCGCGCGGCAAACACCCGAATTGAGCCGCCGTGGCTTGATATGCGCTCAACATCAAAAATTTCCATTCCGAACTCATCGAATAAAATCGCGAGCGGTTTTATTGAATAATACCTTAAATGCTCGTGATAAATTGAGTCATACTGCAGTTTTTCAATTAAATCCAACAAGTAGCCGTTTTCCGACACAAAAACTCCCGCAGGAGCCATCAATTCTTTTGTGCCAGACATAAAATCATGAATGTCAGCCACATGCGCGAAAACATTTGTCGCGGTTATTATTTTTGCATGCCCCCGCTCGACCGCTATTTTTTTTGATAAATCATGAGAAAAAAAATCTACTATCGTGGGAATATTTTGCGCTAAAGCTAAATCAGTGGCGCTAGAAGGGTCAACGCCTAAAATTTTAATTCCGTAAGGCAAATAATAAGACAAAAGAGTGCCGTCATTTGAGCCGATATCAAGCGCGAAGTCTCCTTCTTTTAGTCCGAATTTGGACACAACCAAGTCAACCAGATTTTTAAAATTTGCTTTAAGCGCGTTATTTGTCGCGGTGTTGTAAACATAGTCTCTGAAAAGTTTTTCGGGGTCCACGACATAATTTAACTGCGCGAGCTTGCAGTTCCGGCAAAAACAAAATTCAAGAGGATACGCCGCTTCCGGTTTTGATAAGTCGTCTTTCCGCAAAAAAGCATCGCTTGGCGGATGTAAGCCCAAATCAAGAATTGGAATAATGTTTTCTCTTCCGCATATAAAACAAGCCATAACTATTGACTAAACGAATAAACAAATAAATTATTTTCGTTAAATTTTAACATCAAGCCGGGCAATTCGTCAATAATATCATCGGGAAGAAACCCGACGGAAACTATGTAATCCAGGCGATATTTTTTAAGTTCGCCCGTAAAATCTTTTTTCAAAAAAAGCCGGTATTCTTCCGGAAACTTCATTAAACGTTCCTCTAAAAGTTCATCCGAAAAATCAGGAAAATCCTGGACATTAAAAAGCCCCTGCCAATTTGAATAGAGATAACCGGTCGCTCTTCTCCTGTTTTCCGCAAGATACTTATCAATGCCGTCCGAAGTCACGCTTTTAAGCCGTAAGAGCGTCAAATAGCCGCGCAGGCCTCTTTCATACGGCATAACGGAAAACATTTCAGATGAAGCGTAACGATTGCAATGAGTAAACGCCGGAATGGCTTCATTTAATTCGTAGCCTGACGGGGAAGTTTCATCAATTAAGACTACACAATCTTTATCCCGGCTATTAAGCCAATCAAAAAGAGGGCGGTATGATTGTCTGTCAACCTGATATTCATACAATGATTGATAAGCAACCGCCTGAACATAAAGCCCGTAAAAAAGAGAGGCGCTTACCATAAATAAAATTCCGACCAGCCATAAATGAAAAGACATTTTTTTAAAAACATTGTGCAGAATCACAAGGCCCGCGACCATTGCCAAAGGAATTGAGTACTGAACAAAATGGTACGGCCAGACGGTCTGCCCCGTAATAATTTGCTGGCTATACGCCCACAAAGAACCGAGTATAAAAGACAGCAAAAACAAATGCCAATCCTCAAAGGTGTATGGAATCCTCTTTCTTCTTGCCCTAAAAAAATCAAAGCCAACGGCTAAAACGTAAAAAATAAGCGCCGCTATCATCAGCTTATTTAAAAGCGGGTAATGCGTATAAAAAATACCGCTTCGCAAAACGCTTGACGAATACCACTCGCTTTTACTAGCCAGCCGCGCGTTTATCCAGTAAGGCGCGGAAAATAAAGCCCCAAAAAGAAAAATGAAAGATAATCTTTTAACGAGTTTATATTCTCCTCTGAAGAAATAAAGTAAAATTAGCGTAAATAAGACCGATGCGGCAATTCCCCAGCTGAAAAAATAGCTTGAAATCATTAAGGCCAAAAAAAGTGAGGCACCGGTTATGGCAAATTTATATCTTGTAAAACCGTCCGTCTTTCTGGCGGAATTTATCACGGCCCGAACAAACAGCAGGAAAGAAAATAAAAAAATCGCGCCGAGAATCGGATTGACAGGCCGCGACCAAAGCAAGAATCCTCCCGGCGAACTTTCTCCGGAAACAAAATTTAAGACCGTTCTGAAATCAATTAAGTCGTAACCAAGCGTTATAAGCAAAGCTCCCGCAACGGCCGTTATTTTACGCGGCACAGCGCCCTTTCCATCCGAGACAAGTTTATACACCAAGGCATAAATTAGAAAGAAAAGAGTGGCCGGCAAAACGAATTTACTCGTGACCAAAATATTTTCAGCCGAAACTCCGAGCAAATACGCCGGAACGGCGTAAAAATATTCGCCCGTCGGCGGGGCCAAAGGAAATTGGTCCTTGTATTCAAAAAAGAAGGGGGAGCCTACAAGCCGGTGGCCGTCCAAAATTTCCCGAACGCGGGCTAAATACGAAATCTCATTCGGAGTTTGAAAATTAGGAATGCCTTGATACTCATTTCCGAGCGAAATGACAAAAATTATATGCGGCGCGATATACAAAACGCCAACCGCGAACGCCGAAATCAAAGCCAGTTTATGGCCGTCCACAATTTTTTGAAAATAATGAATAAAATATTTCATTTACGGCGCCTAAATACAAGCAGATTATCCTTAATCCAAAAAACAACATTGTTGTCGGCTAAAATTTTTTTTATTCGGTTTGTGTCGTCCAATTGAAACTCAAAATCAAAATTATTAAAAATATTGACCCAAAATTGCGGACTCTGCTCGTTAATGTGGTCGTGTCCCCCCTGTCCAGGCCGAGCCGCCGTAAAAAATATCAAATCACTAATTTTTGACAAGTTCTCAACCAAGATTTCTGATTTATCGGCCGGAATATGTTCGGCAACCTCTAAACAAATCGCGCAATCGTATTTTCTGGACAGATTAAATTTTTCCGTTAAGTCCCGCAGAATGAAATTTCTCTTGTCAATAATCAAATTCCTCAATGCCGCGGGGCTCCCATCCGCTCCAAAATAATCAACGCCCAATTTCCCAAATTCTCTAGAGTAAAAACCGGGCCCGCAGCCGATATCCGCGACGCTTCTTACTCCATATAAGTTCACGATGGTTTCGGCAAAAATCTTCGGGGAAATCCCTAGCGCATATTCCCAATTAGCGACATTAAAATATCCGTCGTTGTAAACGCTTTCCAACGCATTCGCCCCGGTTAAAAAACAACACAATTTTAATAAGCGAAAACGAAAGTTATTTAAACTGTTAACCGGCCGCATTAACTTAACGGCTCTTAAAAGAGAAATTGCCCGCCTTTTAAGCTTATAAAACAGCATGTTTATTAAAATTATTATTTTTTTATCCCCATAAAGTAAAAAGCGTGCGCGATGTTTTTGGCGCCTTTAAATCGCGCGAAAATATAGTCCAGAAAATTAAGCGGGGCGAAAAGGACCATAAAAAACATTACGAAAATCTGGCGCAAAAAATTTATATTAAAAGACAAAACCAGGGCCAGCCACTCTCTTAAAATATAGGTCATGGCGTTGGTCGGCCCCACCATAATTCCCAATTCTTTTTCTTCAAAATTTTTTAACAATTCGCGTAAGCCCGAATCAGTCCACCTGTAATAATCATTGGGCGAGGAATGAAAACCTATTATGAACGGAGTTGTTATGTAGACTATCCCGCCGATTTTTAAAACCCTGTGTATTTCTTTTACAACCGCCCCCGGATCAAGAATATGCTCCAAAAGCGATTCGGCAATAATCGCGTCAACCGAATCGTTTTTAAAAGGCAACTTAGCCGCGTCTGCCACAACTTTTACTCCGGGATGCCGTTCAATATCAACATTGATGACATCTTCCCTTATTATTGCCGAACCCGAGCCCAAATTAAGAATAACCGATCCTTTGGCAAGGTGTCTTATGCTTTGACCGGCCGATTTCCCGACAAAAATGCCAAGCGTATGATTGAGGATAAAAAAAAGTTTTGGGTATTTTTTAACTATTTTTTTTATTGCGAAAACGAGTCCGTCAGATTCGCTTGAGGATTTTTTTTCCATACTTAAAAAAGTTTAACATAAAAGCGGTAAAAAATAAAATCCCGCGCGACTCGCGTCCCGCGGGATTACTTAATCCAATCTTCAAAATCTTTCAAGAATTGAGCAACCACTTCATTAGTTTTAAAATGCGCCGCCATATCCGCGAAATACTTAGGAGGAACAGTCACAATATGCGCGCCGGCCAGTCCGGACATCTTGATGTCATTGCATGAACGCATGCTTCCGGCGATAATTTCAACATCAGGATAAGATTTATCCAAAAGCATCCGGGTCTCTTTAATGACCGTAAACGGGTCAAAATCTTTTTCTGTAAATGTCTTTTTTTCAAAGCCGTCTTTTAACTCTTTTTCAAACTTGCCGCCGATGTCAATACCGCCGTCGCGGATACGCCCGACAAACAGACTGACATATCTGGCACCAGCCGCGGCAGCCATAACTGCCTGATTAACTGTCATTAAGCAGGTACAATTTACTGAAAAACCTTCCTTTTTCAACAAATTTATAATCTCAAGTTCATCCAAGCCAATCTGTATTTTAATGCTCAGATCGGGGTACTCAAATATCCTTCGAAATTCTACGGACTGCCTCAGTATTTCATTGGGCTCTCTTGAAAACACCTCAACGCTCAAGTGGATGCCCGGCTGATAATACAGAATCAACGCGACGATTTTTTCAATGTGCTCTTCAAACGCTGACTTCGGCTCTTTGGCCAAAAGAGACGGATTGGTCGTAATTCCGCGCACAAAACCGCGCTTCAAAGCTTCCGCGATATCTTTCAAATTGGCGCTATCCACAAAGAGTTTCATGTTGCCCCTCCTTCCGTTATAAGGCGCGCGATCAGTCGGGCTGCTTCCAGCAAGCTTCCCGCGCGAAAATCGCTCATTACCCCGCTGTTATAACGATCCTTCACGAGAATCGTCCGGCAACCTGCGGTTTTAGCCGCCATCATATCTGTTTGTGTATCGCCAATCATGAAAGATCGGCCAAGATCAATGTTCCATTTCTTTTGTGCCGCAAGCAGCATTCCGGGTTTTGGTTTTTTACATTCGCAGCCATCGTCCCGCCCGTGCGGACAAATAAACACATCATCAAATCCCAGTTTTTCAATCTCATCCTGAATTTTTTTCCACTCTTCGTAAGATAAATATCCGTATACGACATCCGGCTGATTAGTTACAAGAATCCTTAAAACACCGATGCGTTTTAAAACCAGCAAAGCTTCTTTGACGCCGTTAAAAATACGCAATTCTTCAAAAGCAAACGGGGCTGTCGGTAAATCAAAACCGGGCCTTTGCACCAGCTTATTAACTACGCCGTCGCGGTCAATAAAAACCGCCTTACGACCTTTCATTACTTCATCTCCCCGCCTGAATCAAGTCCCTCATCCGAAAAACAATTAAATGCTGCAAGACAACATGAAACGATTCAACGAGCGGTGTTGAATCTTCAGGCACGACAACGCAGACATCAACCAAGTCCTTCATCGGTCCGCCGTCAAATCCGGAAAATCCGAGCGTAATCCCACCGCGATCTTTAATATACTGCAAACCCTTGAGAAGGTTTTGCGACCATTTTCCGCCCTTATCGCTTCCGCTTCCGCCATGAACGCTTATGCCAACGCCGACTCCGCCTTTAACATAGTGCGTGTCAAGCCAGGCCGTGAAAAGGTCCTCTTTCGGACGATCGTTAACGATGGCGCTAATGAGCGGTATATTATCCCAAGGCGTTATGGCTTTCAGGCCTCTATAGCCGGGCTTATCGGCAATAGTTTTTGAAAGATCGGCGGCAAAATGAGTCGCGCTTGAAGCTGACCCGCCATTGCCCATAATAAAGACCGGCACGTCATTTTTCCACGCTTCAAACAAGGCAACAATCATTAAAACGATTTCTCCTCTACAGGCTTCAAGAAGTTTTTCGGCCGTGTGTTTTACGCTTTCAAGATACGACGAGACATATTCTTCACTTGTTCTCACCAAACACCTCCGTGATCCGGTCCGGTCTTCTACCGATTAGTTTAGCGCGGACTAATTTAAAAAAAACTTGTTATATAAAAATTTTCGTGTTATAAAAAACCCCCTAAAATCGGGGGTCTAAAAATCAATTTTTTGCACGCGAGTTCCTTTTTTGTCTACTGCAATCGGAATTTCGCGAAAACCGACGGTTCGCATCGCATAACTTACTTCTTGCTTTTTTCCTTCATCCGGACAATAAAAAAGAAAATATCCCCCGCCTCCCGCGCCTATAAGTTTGCCGCCCAACGCGCCATTTTTAATCGCGAGGCCGTAAACATCATCAAGTTCAGGAGAAGTTATTTTGTCAGACATTTCTTTTTTCAATATCCAGTGTTCGTGCATCAGACGGCCAAAATCCTCCAAATTTCCCGCCGTGAAAGCCCGCAGAATTTGTCGGCCGATTTCTTTGGTTTTATGCTTCAACGCCAAAGCATTTCCATGTTCCTGAGAGCGCAGAATATCCGTGCTTTCGCGCTTAATCCCGCTGTAAAAGAAAAGGGTGTTTGCCAAAAAAAGATTGACAGTTGGCTCCGTAATTTCCGGACGCCAAAATCTGGCCTTATCATTCTGATCTATTTCAATGGCAATAAATCCTCCGAGAGCCGTAAGATACGGGTCCTGCTTTCCGTCCGGCAATCCCAGATCTTGGGTTATCGTGAACGCATCTTCAGCCAAATCATGCTGCGATTTTTCAATGCCCGTATATTTATAAAGCGCGTTTAGAAGTCCAACCGCGCAAGCCCCCGAAGACCCGAGGCCGGTGCCCATAGGAGTGTCGGATTTAAAATAGATGCTGACTGCTCGTTTGATACCAATCATATTTAGAGCCGTTCTGGCAATTGGATGACGCAATTTCTCCGGAGATTCCTCCGATTCAAATTCCAAATACTGCAAATCAACGCGATCATAAATAACCGGCTTACGGACAAAAATATCCATATACATTTGTATGGCAAATCCGAAAATAAAACCGCCGAATTTTCGCGAATAGGAAGGTAAGTCTGTTGAACCTCCACCCAAAGAAATCCGAAACGGCGTTCGGCTGAAAATCATGGGCGCGCTCATTTTCGCTCCTAGTTTGATTTTGAAGATACTAAACCAAAATAAGCATAATCAATCCCAAAAAATAACGCAAATTAAAAGCCCCCGACTGATATCGAGAGCTATATGTTTAATTATCCTCTGAATTCCAACGAGAACCAATTTCCGCTTTTAAGCGGGTGCTGACGTATTCAGCGGTATTTACCTCGCGCCACGCCCAGTCTCGCAATTCCGTCAAACGCTCGGGCGGAACGACGGTATTTTTCATAACAGGATTCTTCCAATTCATAATATCGGTGTCAAAATTTGGCTCCAAATATCCGTCACGAATGGCAGTATCATACAAAGCGCTTCCCGGGAAAGGAATGGGAATAAAAAAGGTGCAATAATAAGCGCCGGCTTCAACCAAACGTTTTGCCAGCTCAATCGATTGCATTATTTCTTTTTCTGTTTCGTCCGGAAAACCAATCATCATATTTATCGGGCAGACAATGCCTACGCCGGAGGCAACGCGAACAAGCTCAATCACGTCCAGCGTTTCCAGATTTAATTTAGCAGTGGCATACTTGTCTAAAACGCGCTGAGAGCCGGATTCAACCGGAAACACAATCTGGTCAAAACCGCCCTCTTTAAGCAGCTCCAGATATTCCATATCTATTTCCAGTTTTCCCCCAGAACCGCGTTTTTGAAAATGAACCAGATTAACGCCATTCACATCAGCTATCTTGAATTCCATTGAACGAATGCGGGCAAAAATCTCTTTTACGCGCGGTTTTTTGGCAAGCAAACTGTCATCTTCTATGTAAATCTTTCTGACGCCCAGCCCTTTTAATATCTCCAGTTCCGCCATAACACGTTCAACAGATTTGACTCTGAATTCTCCTATGCCTCCCGAACCCTCGTGATCTTCTTTTTCTTTGGAAATATGGCAATAAGAACAGCGAAACGGGCATCCCCGCGAAGTCATTATCGGGGCGTAACGCTGGTCTTTGAAAAGCATTGAACCGTGCGGAGAAGCTATGCGGTCATAATGCCCAAACGGAAGCTTATGCCATAAAGGAAAAGGAAGCCTGTCCAGATTGGTATGGATGTCATTAGCGGCGCAAACCGGATTAGAAACAACCCGGCCGTTTCTTTTATAAAGGACCCCCGAAATTTCGCCGAAATCACGGCCGTGCCTGTGCGCTTCAACCAGATTCACGATAATTCTCTCACCCTCGGTAAGGCAAATGACATCCACGTCGTCACTTTTTATAAATCGCGAAACCAAACTGCGGGCGTTAACTCCTCCAACAATAACCAAAATATCCTTGTCAGCGCTTTTAGCGGCGCGGGCAACCTCAAGAGCCATCCTGGTCTGCGGCGTAAAATTTGAATTAATGCCCACGATGTCATATTCGCCATCCGCTATAAATTCTCTCAGCCGTTCGTAAGTCATTCCGATCCTTACCAATCCGCTGGGCAATTCCACCATACGGTAAAATGTGTCCCGCAAATCATCTTCTTCGGGACCTACGGATGCGTCTAGAATATCGGTTTCAACGCCGGCTCCTTCCAAAGCGCCCGCAAGGTATAAAGGACCGAGAGAACCGTCCGGTCGCGGAATTTCAACCGCCATCAACTGATTTGGCGGATAAACTAAAAGAACCTTCGGCCCCCGCATAACCAATCCTCCTCCGGCAGTTATTTTCAAAAAACGCTTTTGCGCTTTAATCCCTTATAATTAAAGCATAAAAAAATATAAAAATCAATTTTTCTTGTAATACTCAATCGCAAATCTAAGTCCGTCTTCAAGACCCACTTTCGGCTTCCACCCCAGCTCTTTTTCGATTTTGTTTGTGTCAGCAATAAGAACGCTCGGGTCCCCGGCTCTATTTCCGCCGTCTATTATTTTAAGCTTGAGGCCGGAGGCTTTTTCAACTGCTCGCGCGACGTCAATCATTTTTATACCCTTCCCGCTCCCGACATTGTAAACCGCGCATCCTCTGCCTCGTTTAGCCGCAAGCATATTCGCGCTCACCACATCGCTGACATAAATATAATCCTTAATCTGTTTTCCGCCCCAATAAATCGGCACCTCCTCATTTTTTAAAACCGCCTTAATCCACATGGGAACCGCCCTGGTTACCGGCCGCTGTTCGTCTCCGGGCCCATATACATTAAAATATCTCAATGAAACGCTTTCTATGCCGAAAGCGTGCCAATACGAACTTAAAACATGTTCGTAAGCGAGTTTTGAGGCGCCGTAAGGGTTAACCGGCTCTTTAATATCGTCCTCGCAAATCGGAATTTTTTTGGGTTCGCCGTAAGCTCCGGATGAAGACGAATAAATTATTTTTTTAACGCCGGCCGAACGCATGGCATCTAAAAGTTTTACGCCGTTCAAAAAATTATTTTTAAAATAAGACAGCGGATTTTCCAGAGACTTTTTTATTATTCCGGTTGCGGCAAGATGAAAAACAACATCTTGCCCTTTTAATAATTTTCGTAAAAGTTTTTCATCGCCGAACGAACCGCGAAAAATTTTCGCCCGCGGTTCCTTAAAAATCCTTCCGCCGCTTGATGAAAAATCATCAATAACAACCACCTTATGCCTCTCATCGCATAAATGCTTTACCAAATTAGAACCGATGAAGCCCGCGCCGCCCGTAACTAAAGTTTTCATATGCGAGAAGGCTTCTTCCTGTAATAATCAATGGTCTTTTGAAGGCCGTCTTCAAGACTGACTCGCGGCCTCCATCCCAATTCCCTTTTTATTTTAAGAATGTCGGCTATGGCTAATTTTGGGTCGCCGGCCCTCTGGCCGCAATCATTCAATTTAAGTTTTTCTCCCAACAAATGCTCAATTTTTTTAATTATGTTTATCATCCAATAGCCTTTTCCGCTTCCTACATTATAAACCTTAAAGCCTTTAGCTCTTTTTGCGGCAAGCAAATTGGCCTCGGCCAAATCCTCCACAAAAACATAATCTCTTTTTTGCCTTCCCTTCCAATAGTAGTTCGCCTGTTTGCCTTTAAGCGCCGCTTTAAGCCACGTCGGTATGGCGCGCGTGGTATTTGACTGGTCATCATTCGGCCCATATACATTAAAAAATCGCAAAGCAACTCCTTCTATGCCAAAAGAATGATAATAGGCGCTCATTGCGTGTTCATACGCAAGTTTTGAAGCGCCGTAAGGATTTATCGGCCCTATGGGATCTGTTTCCTTAATCGGAGTCTTTTTTGTTCCGTCATAAGAAGCGGCGCTGGAAGCATATACCATCTTTTTAATTCCGGCCCGACGCATTTCTTCAAGCAGGATTATTCCTTTCATAAAATTGTTTTCAAAATATATTCTCGGATTGGTCATAGAATAGGTAATGGTGGAGAGAGCCGCCAAATGAAAAACAACATCTGTTCTCGAAAGAATGCGCCTCAAAAGATGCCTGTTGGAAATAGAACCCTTGTAAAATTTTGCCCGTTTATCCACAAGTTTTCTAAAACCGGAAGACAGGTCATCTAAAACAAAAACATTATAACCTTTATCACAGAGAAGCTTAACCAGGTTTGAACCGATAAACCCGGCGCCGCCCGTTACCAAAAATTTATTTTTGCCAGCCATGAAAATATGTTTTTTTAAAAAGTTTATATGTGTCCTTTAAAAATCCGGAAATAACCCGCGGCCGCACAAAAGCAATAATTTTTCCGCGTCTGCCGATTTCAGAGTCGGCAAAACCAGTCATGCGATGAAAGTGATTCACGCCGACTTCTCCTATGGAATAACCGTTCTTAATGGCGGACAAATAAATCTCGGCGTTAACAACGCCCTGCGTTAAATCGGGTAAAAAATCGACTTTTTCTATCACCTCTCTTTTATAAAGCTTAAAAGCGCAATTAACGTCTTTTAATTTTAAACCGAATAATAATCGCATCGTAATATTATATATCCACGACATCCAGACGCGCATAAGAGGGTCATTGCGCTTAATTTTGTAGCCGGTAACAATATCGTGTCTATGAATGAGCGGCAGAAACTTATCCATCTCGGAAATATCAAATTGCCTGTCGCCGTCAGTAAAAAAAATCAGCTCTTTAACAGAATTTTTAAAACCGGTTCTTAAGGCGCCTCCGTAACTGAAATCAGACCCGCGGCTGACCGTTCTCAAAGCGGATATCCTGGACTCAAGACCGCGCGCCGCTTCATTTGTGCCGTCGGTGCTTGCTTCGCTGGTAATAAGCAATATTTCATAATCCGTAAACCGGCTTTTTAAATATTCGTCGATTTCCGAGACAATTCTCCCGATACTATCCCGCTCATTATATACGGGAATAAATACGGATATGCTTTTATCTGTAATTTTTAACATCCAATGGGGTTGAAAATGATAAATTGTCTTTTACGAAAACGCCCGTAACTCGATTATTTTTTATAAATTTACTCATCATAGACGTAACATAATATTCTCCGTTTCTATGTTTTGTGGGCCGGCATTTAAAAATATCGGCGTTAATAACCATTGCCCCCGCAACAACAATATTTGATTTCGGCCGCCTTGGTTTCTCGGTTACGCGAAAAATCCTTTTGTCCGCGGATAACTCGGCAACCGCCGATATTTCCGGCTTATCGAAACGCCTAACAATCCAGCTAAAAGGATACCTGAGGCATTTTCGCGCAGTTTCTTTGGCAATCAATTCATCGGCATAAATCAGCATAAATCTTTCTTTGGACTTAAAATGCGGCTTGGTCAAAATAAGCGAATGAGCGTTCCCAAGAGGTATATTTTTATTGACAACGTATTTAATTTTTTTATTGCCATATTGATCTCCCAAAAATCTCTTTATTTTTTCTCCCAAATAACCGATGACAATAATAACTTCGTCAACTTCCGAAGGCAAAACATCCAAAATATGCTCCAGAAAAGTTTTGCCCGCCACTCTTATAAGAGGCTTTGGGACTTTGAGGGTCAACGGTTTCATTCGTTTCCCGCGGCCTGCCGCTAAAATTACGGCTTTCATGCTTCTATAATTTGATTATTATTAAATAATGCCTTTTATTAAAAAATATCGCCCGCTTTTAATACTTTTCGCAGTTGCCGTAATAGCGCGCGTATTGTTTTTTTATACAATATTTAATGGCCACGGGCAAGACCTGATCGACTCCTTAGTTCTTTCCGACGGCTATTACGAAATTGCGACAAATCTTCTTGAGGGGCGGGGATTCTCTCATGATTCAATGCCGCCTTTCACGCCGGGGGCCGAACGAATGCCTCTTTACCCGCTTTTCGTAACAGGGCTTGTTTACATTTTTAAAAGTTTTTGGGCGGTTTTAGCAGCCCAAATAATAATAGCCAGCATTACGCCTCTTTTGGCGTGGGTGATCGCTAAATATTTTTTAACGAATGAAAAACTTGCGTTTACCGCGGGACTGATAATGGCCCTTGAACCTTTTTCCGTATATCTTTCAACAGTACTGCTTTCAGAAACGCTTTTTACTTTTCTTTTTCTTTTGGGGATGAATTTTTGTTTCAAATATCTTGAGGAGCAAAATCTTAAAAACGCGGCGTTTACGGGATTTTATCTCGGTTTAGCGACGCTGACCAGGCCCACAATTGAATATCTGCCGATCTTTATCGCTTTATTTATTTTTTGGAAATTCCGTAAAAAATTATCCGGGAAATTGATATATCAAATCCTTACTATGCTCATTTTATTCGTCCTCGTCCTGTCGCCATGGTTTTGGCGCAATTATTCCACATTCAACAAATTATTTTTAACAATACAGCCCTCCAAAAATTTATATATGTATCTTGTTCCGTCCGCCGTGTCTTTGGAGCAAAATATCGGACTTGAAGACGCCAGAAAACAATTCCTGGAAGAAGAAAAAAAACAAACCAGTCTGGGTATAGAGCGAGTATACGCGCCCGAGAACCAATCTTTTTTTCAAAAGAGAGCGGTTAATGAACTGAAAAAACACCCGCGCGGACTTGCGAAATCTCTGATTACGACCTCTTACGCTTTTTTTTCCAACGATGGTTATTTAACCGTGCTCCAGCACATGGGATCACTGAGGGATTTTCGCCTGGAAAGTTCTTCGTTGACTATGTTTTTTAACTCTCCCGTAAAATTGCTTAAAAAAACGGCTGAATTAATTTCCGGTCCGGGAACGCTGATAATCAGCGGCAGAGTCATCTGGATTTTAATCGCTATCTCATTTTTTTACGGCGCTGTTTTTTACTTAAGAAACGGCCCCAAAAGAAAATCGGCAGAACTCGCTTTATGGAGTATTACTTATTTTTTAGCGGCAACCGCCATTATCGGACTCGCGGTTAATGCCCGATTCCGCGAATCAATTAAAGTGTTTATTTTAATTTTTGCTTTGTATGGAATGTCGCGTATTTACGACGAACTAAAAAATTTCTTTCTGCCAAGGGCGGAAAAAACAAAAATTTTATAGCCAAAAAAATTGCCAAGAAAAGCCACCGGGATCAAACCCAGTATGGCAATGTTTGCCCATATTTCTTCACTGATTCCGTCCGGCGCGCCAAATGTGTTTACAATCAAATGAAATAAAAAAATATTTAAGAGGGCCGTTGCTCCGGTTACGGCGAAAAACTTAATATATTCTTTGCGACCATCTCCTCCTCTCGCCTCAAAAGTCCAAAACTTATTCCAGAAAAATCCATTGACGGTTGTCGCGATAAAAGATATTACCAGAAAAAAATCGGCAGCCAAACCGGAAACAATTCCGGTAAGCCAGGAAATCATGTTAAAAATTCCGGCATAGATAAAAACATTCAGCCAGCCTATAAGGCCGTATTTCACGATCTGAAAAATAATCGGTTTTTTCCGTCCGATAATATCGGCGATGTAAACTCCCAAAACCGCTCCAAGAGGTATAATCAAAAGCCACAAAATTAAAATTATGTAAGCTAATCCGCGGTTGAACGAGAAAATTTCGTCAAAAACCGAAATGTTCTTCAAAATCGGCAAGCTTAAAACGGCAATACCGAGACCCGCGAATAGCGCCGGCCAAAAATCAGACTTCTCCGAAGCACCCCGTTTCCAGGAAATAAACGAGAGTATTTTTTCGGCTCTTTCCAACCAAGTGCGGCCCCGAACCTTTTCTTTGGCCAAAACCGCTTTGATTTGCATCTCGTCATAGTTTTCAAGCGCGTATTTTATTTTGTTCGCCAAATCATGGACATCGTCCGGTTTAAAAAATAAAACTTCGTTCGTATCTACTATTTCTCTGATTGACGGCGAATCAAAAGCGATAATCGGCGTTCCCGACGCCATATATTCAAAAAGCTTCAGGGGCGAGGTAAAAGAACGCGAAATTTCCTCGCGAGCCGAATTAGGCAAAACCAAAATATCTGCCGCCTTAAGCCACAGAGGAATTTCTGAATGTGGCCTGTGGCCGGCAACAAAAACATTTTCAAAATTTGAGCTTTTTTCTTTAAAACTTGAAATGTCTTTTTCCGTTCCGCCCACAAAAACAAAAAGAGTTGAATGTTGAGTATTGAATGTTGAGTATTCCCTTACTGCCTCAAGTAAAATATCCGCGCCCTTCCAGACGTAAAGATGGCCAGAATAAAGAACAATTTTTTTGTCTTGCGGCAAATTTAATTTTTGACGGCATTCTTCTTTTGAAAGCGAAATGTTAAAAGAGTCAAAATCAACGGCATCAGAAGAAACCATGATTTTTTCGGCTTCCGCTCCGTTTTTAATATAAAAATTTTTTAGACCCTCACTTATTGTTATAATGCCCGAAACTCTTTTAAGAAGCCGACGAGCCGCGACATTTATTCTGCCCTGATGCGCCTCCCAAAAAATATTTTTCTTGAAAAAACTTAAAAAGTATAAAGGCAGTTCATCCCGCCCATAAATAATATCTGTTTTCTTAAAGAAAAGATAAATTGATAAAATTTTTGAAAAAAACAAAGATTCCAGCCAGAAACCAAAACGGCCGAAATTTACCAAATCCAAAACAGGCAGATATTTAACCCTGAAACTTTTCTTGATTCCGTAATATTCAAACGGGTCAGTTTTAATCGGGTTTAGCCGTCTCGGCACAACCAACTCCACCTCAATTTTATTCGCGTCATTTGCTTCGTGCGATGCCAATATACGAATGCATTCTAATGATGCGAATGCCTCGCACATCTTCATAATCTGAAAACCGTGAGCGCGCTCGGTAGGCAGGCGAATATTTGCCGTATAAATTAATCTCATGATATTTTACTTTGCGAAAAAAAAGAAAAGGCCTAAAGCGAATTTTTCTTTTGGGACATTCGGCTTCAATTTAAGAAATAAAAAATCCAATAGAAAATAAAGTGGTAAAATCGCCATTTTAAAAAGACGCGGGAACAAAAATTCAAGTTGAAAAAAAGACGCGATAAACGGCCCCCTGCCCAAAATTTTTATTTCAATATCTTTAAAACCGTTTGACCGAAAAATCTCCAAAAGAACAGAGCTGGTATAGCGCCAAAAATCTTGGGGGTCGGGATGAAACCCCACCAAAAAGGGCGTTGCTCCGTAAACCCGCCCGCCCGGCTTCAAAACTCTTTTTATTTCCGAAAGCAGGTTTTGATATTCGTAAATATGTTCAAGAATATTAAAAGCAAGCGCCGTATCAACACTTACGTCAGGATAAGGCAGTCGATCGAATTCAAAATCAATGGGCGATGTCCGGCGATCAAGCGATATGATTTCTGTTCCGGCTTCTTTGGTAAAAAAGCGATGGTAACTCGCCGAACCGGAACCTGCGCCGATATCCGCGGTTTTTCCGCGAAGCGCGTATTTCGCGCACTCGTTATTCATCAAAATACGATATAAATCCTTGCCTCGCCAGATTTCTTTTATATATAAAAGCGCGCGCATTATATATGGATATTAAACCTTTTTGCCCAAAGCTGGAAGGTAAGAATGGCCCAAAGAATATTAAGGTTATATTCCTTTCCGGAGATATGATTCTCAAGTATTTGTTTAATATCCCGCCAATCGAAAAGCGCCTTTGTTGCCGGATAATAGCCCGGCGAAAGCGCTTCTTCGGCTCTATTTCTAAATTCATCCGCGCGCAGCCATTTTGCTCCGGGCGAAAACCATCCGCGTTTGGGCTGGTTTAAAAGATAATCCGGAATTCTGCCGCGATAGGCATTTTTTAAAATTTTTTTGGTATTGAATAAATCAATCTTGTATTGAAGAGGGATGCGCGCCGCAAACTCCACGATATTTTTATCCAAAAACGGCACTCGCGTCTCAAGTCCGTTTGCCATAGACATTTTATCGGTCAGCATTAAAGCAAAGTCCGTCAGCCAAGTTCGCCGATCAACATTCATGAGCGTTTCTTCGAAATTTCCCGAAAACACGGTCTTAAAATCGGAGTCAGATGTTTCTGACGGCTGTCCGAAATATCTTCTTTCAAAAAACGACTTAGATACATCGCGGTTGAAATAATCCGACGACACGACTTTCTTTAAAATATCGTTTTTTTGAAACATAAAAAGCGCGAATCGCTCAACGCCGGCCGGCGTATTCAGCTTTTTAAACTTTCGGTTTAAATTAAACGGCGCGCGCAAAAATCCCGGAATTTTTTGAAATAAAGTAGCTATCCTGCTTAAACGATAGCGCTCGTATCCTCCAAAAAGCTCGTCTCCGCCGTCACCGGCCAAAACCACATCAACTTTGTTTTTGGCAAAACCGGAAAGCTTCAGCATGGCCGAAGCCGTGGGGTTTGATATGGGTTCATCCATTTGCCAGACGGAACGTTCAAGAAAATCCCAAACTTCTCCGGGACCAATTATAACCTCATTATGATTCGTTCCGAAGAAAGAAGCGGTTTTTTTGGCCAAATTAAAATCGGCATTAAATTTTTCTTTCTGTTCTTCTTCTTTCAGAGAAAATCCGACAGAAAAAGTGTCAATCTTTCCGCGCTCTTGCGCCATATTGTAAAGGAGAATACTCGAATCCAGCCCCCCCGAAAGATAAAGTCCCAATGGCCTATCTGATATAAGTTGCGATTTAACCGCCTGCTGTATTTTATTTCTTAACTCTTCCCCGATACGCGCTTTAGAAGCGCGCAAATAGTTGTCTGGTTCAATTTCCCAATACTTTTCTATTTTCAATTCCCCGTTCTTGTAAAATCCGCGGCTTGCCTGCGGGAATTTATATATGTCCTCAAACATCGTCAAAGGCTCCGGGACATATAAAACGCGCAAATAATGATTAAAGGCCTCCAAATTCAGACGGCGCGAAATAGCGTGTTCCAAAATTGATTTAATTTCAGAAGAAAATATAAATTTTCCGTCTTTTATATAATAATAAAGCGGTTTTACCCCGAGATGATCGCGGGCGAGAAAAATTTCTCTTTTTGCTCTGTCCCAGATGGCAAAAACGAAAATGCCGTTGAATTTTTTAACGCAATCCGGACCCCACTTACGAAAAGCCGCGAGAATCACTTCGGTGTCGCT
The DNA here is from genome assembly GCA_016432485.1 of Candidatus Niyogibacteria bacterium. Lineage (NCBI taxonomy): Bacteria > Candidatus Niyogiibacteriota > Candidatus Niyogiibacteriota bacterium. The sequence continues at coordinate 814,269 of CP066691.1, read as the reverse complement.
TTCGCTTTTAAACGGATAAGAACCTCCGAGTTCGCTCTTGAGTTCTTTAAAATTATAAATCTCTCCGTTAAAAACCATAACTTCCGCTTCATCAAAACTTTTCATAGGCTGCCCCGCCTTTTCCGACAGGTCAATAATGCTTAAACGGTTATGCCCCAGCGAAATTCCGTCCTCGGAAAAAATTCCCGAAGCATCCGGACCCCGATGGCGATTAACCGCGTTCATACGCGCAATCAATGCGCGGTCCAAAAAATTAAAACCGTTTATCGCGCACATAACTTATTCAGAACCGATAAAACGGTTAAATCCAAAATTTCTTGAGAAAATAACTTTTTAGAAAGATTTATTGAATTTTCGGAGAGCTTTTTTCTAAAGTTTGTATCCAGAAGTTTAATAAGCGCGTTTACAAAATCATTCGGGGTTTTAGCTAAAAGCAAATGTTCTTCATTTTTGAAAGGATACTCCGCAAGGCCCCTTGAAGACGCAACCGTGGGAATTCCGCGACACATGGGTTCAAAAATTTTTTGCTGCATGCCGGCTCCGTATAACGAGGGAACTACGGCGATATCCATATCCTCCAAAAATTCTTCCCAGCGGTTAATTGTTCCGTGATAAACGGCGAACTTTCCGAGAAACGGCTTAAAATCTTCCGGAAACTTTCTGCCGGTAATATGGAAAATAAATCTGCCCGGATATTTTTGCAGAGCGGCAGGCGCAATATTCTTTAAAATAAGCTCAAGGGCTTTTTTGTTGTGGGAAACGCTATAGGTTGAACCGGCGAAAAAAACGTTAAGAATCTCTTTATTTTTAATTTGATGCTCGTTTTTTAAACAAACCGGCAGTCCGCGCAATGGCAAAGTAACGGTATTACGCGCCCCTAATAGGCGATAAATTTTTTCTTCTTTCCGGGTGATGGCGAATAAAAAATCGCTTTTATGAATAGTTATGATTTCACTTAAAAGTTTGGAAAGAGATTTTATAATATTTAACGGCGAATAACCGTCTTCTTGCAGAAAATGCCAGGGCTCAAAATTAATGGAGCGAGTAATAATCGGTATTTTTCTTCTGCGCAAAATACCGTAAAGCGGCCATAAATAGGTATAATCAACCCAAACCAAATCCGGCCCAAATTCGTCAAGTATTTTAATAAGAGCTTTTTTTGTTACGGATGACGCATACTCATAAGCCGCGCCGTCCCAATAAAAAGGATTTAAAATTTTTCTTAGACCTAATTTATTTTCGTAGGGGAGCAAATTAACGTGCGTGCCGAAATCTTGCGAAAATTTTTCTATTTCATCCTTTGGTTGAAAATCAAATACTTTTGCCAAAATCCGCACGTCAAAACCAAGGCGCTTTAACTGTTTAATGCCTGACAGCCGGTCTTTTTCACAGGCGCCGGCATCTGGCAAAGGAAAACGAGGAGTAATGACTAAAATCTTATGCATAAATTTTAATAAATCCGAAACCGGATTTTCAGATTCAATTTATTTAGTAAATAAATTGAATCTGATAATATGGAAAATTGCCGCGGCCCCATCCCTCCAATTTATTTTTTTGCCATCTTCGTAAGTTCGGCCGTAATAAGAAATACCGACTTCATAAACGCGCCACTTTCCTTTAGCTACGCGCGCCGTCAACTCCGGTTCAATACCGAATTTTTTGGATTTAATCTTGTCTTTTATTGAATCCGCCGCCTCTTTTGAAAAAACTTTGTAGCATGTTTCCATATCCGATAAATTAAGACCGGTGAAAATATTTGATAAAATCGTAAGAAATCTGTTTCCGAGGTAATGAAAAACAAACAAAACTCTATGCGGATTTCCTCCGACAAAACGCGATCCGTAAACCACATCCGCCCGTCCGGACAAAATCGGACCAAGCAATCTGCCGTATTCATTGGGGTCATATTCCAAATCCGCGTCCTGAATCAAAAGAATATCGCCTAGTGCCGCCTGAAATCCGGTTTTAACAGCGCCTCCCTTTCCTCTATTCTCTTCATGAAAAATATATTTTATACCCGGAATCGTTTTTAAAATATCGCGGGTGCCGTCAGTTGAACCGTCATCAACCACGATAATTTCTTTTTCAATCCCCTCCAAAAAAACGCCTTGAACCTGCCGGATAATTTCGGAAATGGTCTTTTTTTCGTTATATGCCGGAATAATTATTGATAGAGTCTTGGTCATATCAACTCTTTTAATTTTTCCGCGACTCTTTCCAAATTACGCATAATATCTATGGCACTATTTAACAACAAAATACCCCAAATTACCAGCATCGGCTTCAACTCAAGCTTTCCATTAAATGAAGCCTCCACGGGCTTACGCCCGTGGTATCCTTCATTTCTTCGGCGGAATCCGCCGAAGCACCCTCCTTCGCTCTCCGAGCTTCGGAGGGTCCGACCTTCGCATTCATCCACGGCTTTACAGCCGTGGTCTTCTGCGAAGGCGGATAAATCCGATAAACCAAAACCGGCAAAAACAGCAAGCAGAGGATAAGCTAAAAACCTGTATCTTGTCTCAACAATAATGAAAATGACGGCCAGCGGAACCATTATGAATATCCAAAAAAGCAGCCTTGCATTCAGATGCATTTGCAAAACTCGGTTCTGCGCCACGGCCCTGTAAATCCCCCAAAAACCAAGGCCGAAAATTAAGGCCGAGTATATCGCCGAAAGAGCAAGAGTCGCAGCCCTTGCTTCACCTTCCAAGTGAAACCAAAAACCAGTCGGGCGCGCGAAACTAAAATAAATTGAAATTCTCTGCGCGGTTATTTTTAAAAATTCAAAGGGATGCCCGGCAATAAAAGTCAGGGCGTCACCGAGAGCTTGGCGATTTCCTTCAACGCGGCTGTACTCATAAACATAACGTTCGGCCGGCTCATACGGTTCAAGCTCTCCTGTTGAACCCAAATGATTACCCACAAGCAAATCGTAACCAAAAGCATAATTAGTTGGAATAAAGACATTGTAGATTTTATAATTTCTTATAATCCACGGGGAAAATAACGCTGCCAAAATTATAATAAAAACCGCCGCTTTTTTTAATTGGCCGCCGGCATAAAAATAATATAAAACCGGCAAAATCATGAGTGCTATAGGTGTGCGCACCATAATCGCAAAACCGAAAACGAGCGCTGATACAATAACCAGCCAAAACGGCTTTTCGACGCTGTTTATGTATCTGAAAAACAAATAGACAGATAAGATAATAAGAAAAATCGCAAGAGTTTCGGTCATCAACATTCCGGACATTGTGATTAAGTCAGGCGAAAACCCGATTAGTGCGGCGGCCGTAAATCCCAAAAGCAGCCTTGAATTTTCCTTGAATACTTCTCGGCTTAAAAGAAAAACAAATAAAACCGAGAGCGCGTGCAAAATCGCGTTTATAATCCAGACAACCCCCAAGTTTCGCCCAAAAATAGAATAAATCCCCGCAAGAAAAAATTGATAGCCGGGCCCGACTCGCAAAATAGCTATGTCCTCTTCGTAAGACAGATCGGCGTTTTCTTTGTATCCGTTGCCTTGAGTCAAATTCCAAGCTATTTTATCGTAAGCCGCGGCGTCAACCGCCGGCGTGATTTTAAAATAAAAAGAGTAAGCAAGTGAAACCGCAAGAGACGCAAAAATAATCAAAACAATTATTTTATTATTTTTCATTTATGCTATTGTATAGGCATATTAACACATGAGCACGCCTCTTATAAAGCTGTTAGCCAAAACGCCGATTGATTTAGGACAAGGAACCTTTAAACATGATACAAAGGCAAAGTTAATCGCGTTTAATTGCGTTCCCAACTGCCGAAGTCAATGCCGCGCTCTTGATTTAGGTTGTGGAGACGGATACTGGTCTGAAAAATTAAAAGCCAAAGGGTATAAAACAACTTCCGTGGACCAAGAACGAAAATACCCGAATGTTGACTCCGACTGCCGCTATGACGAAATGGTTCCGGCGGATTTAAATCAAAGGCTTCCGTTTCCGGACGATTCTTTTGATTTGGCATGGTCCTCCGAAGTAATAGAACATCTTGAACATCATAGCCTGGCAATAGCCGAAATGATGCGCGTTTTGAAACCCGGCGGCTCGTATATTTTAACTACGCCTAATTCCTATTTCTGGCTTTACTATTTTTTGAAATTGTTCAGACTCGACCATAAAGACTGGCAAAACGAGGGTCACAAAAACTTTTTTCACATTAAATACATAAAAAAATTGTTTCCGTCGGCAAAAATATACGGCTATTTTCCATATATGGTCTTAAAGTTCAAAATAAAACGCCTCATCGGTTTTCTTTCGCCGAGTTTCGTGATAGTGGGCAAGAAATAAAACTACGGCTTTTTGGCGTATATAAGTATCCGGCCGATTTTTTTGTCCAGTCTGTAAAATTTTTCAAGACTGGCCGTATCCGCCACTTTAAGAATCAGAGAGGATTCAAAAACAACGACTCCAGGAAGTTTTTCGTGTTCAAACGAAAGCGGATTTCGTCCCAAATCCCTTAATCCGTAAGTGGAAATATTCTGGAATTTTTTTTCCGGCGGCAGCAAACTCGCGAGTGATGGCAAATTAATAACGCCGATTGAACTTTCTTCAAAATTCTCACGAAGATAACCAAAAGCGTCTTGCGTTTCGTTTGAATAAAAAATATCTGCTTTAGTGAATAGATATGCGGTCTGAAACGAAACAACAAATATAAGAAAGGTGGCGGCAAAAATTTTGGAATTCCGGTCGCCATAAAACCTCTCAAAAATAATTTTAATGGCCAAAGGCAACAGAATAAAAATAAAAATCTGAACGGCGATAAGATAACGAAAATATCCCAAACTTTTTAGAAAGAAAAACAGTTGAAATAGCGCGTAAAGCCCGGCTAGTATTAAAACAGCGCGGTTATTTTTACGAAAATCTCTGCTCAAAAAAACGGCAAGCAGTATAACAGCCGCGAAAAAAGAAAAGTAAATCAAAGTTGAAGAACGCAAGAATAATCCAAGATTATTTTGAATGTTTCCGACGACAGTGAAATTTTCGGCGGCATACGGATTGATAAAGTGATTTTGAAGGGCCCTCCAGAGCGAAGAAGAAAAAGCGGCTTCCGAATATATCATAAGCCACCCCAAAAACGGCAGGAATACTCCCGCACAAAAATTAATTATCTTTTTAAAAAAATCTTCTCTGTCCAATAAAAAAAGCGCCGCGAAAGCCGGAATAAAAAAAGCATAAACCGAGGGCTTACTGACAACCGCCAGTCCGAGAAAGACGCCGATGATAAAATTATTTTTTTTACGGAAATACCAGACTAAAGCAAATAACAGAAAGGCGAGCCCGGGAATTTCTCCCATAACGCTTCGCCCGTTGGCATAAAAAGACGGGAAAGAAACGACGAGCAGCAAAACAAGAAGCGCTATACGGGTATTCCAGATTTTTTTAACAAAATAAAAGAGACTTATAAGAAAGATGTTCATCCATAAAAGCATGTAGATCCTAGCCTGCGAAAATCCGAATCCAAACGCCTTGAAAAACCCGGCTAAAGGAACGGTAACGGGATAGCCGGTTGAGCCGACATTGGCTCCTCTGCCGGAAAATACGAGCGGTTCAACAATAAGATCAAGTTTCCCGAACTCTGAAAAGTTTCGCGCAAGTTCAATGTTAATGCCTTCGTCATACCATACAGCCGGTTTAGTGGTTAAAGTTGATAATGAATAAAGATTGACAAAAGCAAAAATAAATAAAATCGCGGCTAAAACCGACCAAGAGGTGTTTGGAAACATTTCTCTATTATATATCATTTTATTTCGCTCTTAAAAATGAATCCGAGAAGTTTTATCTCTGCGAATTATTGATTTTTCGCCCAATTAATATAGCGGTCAATGCCCTCCCAAATGCTTATTTCGGGCTCGTAGCCCAAACTTTTGGCAAAAGAAATATCCGCGGGGGGGCGAGAAACTTCGCCGGGACGAGCGGGCGCGTGAACAACATTAACGTTAAATTTATTTGCGATGTATTGGGCGATATTTTTAACCGAGACGTTAACGCCGCTCGCAAAATTGACAGCCCGGCCTTTTAGGGAGGGATTATTCAAAACAAGATTATAGGCCCGCACGATGTCACTGATATAAGTGTAATCTCTGGTTGAAGAACCGTCGCCAAATACTGTTAAATCTTCTCCTAAAAGTGCTTTTGAAACCAAAATGGGAATGAGTGCTCCGAATTTTCCGCTTTTTTGACGCTCGCCGAAAACATTAAACGGCCGAACTATCGATGCGTCTGTTCCGAAAGATTTAAAATATGAAAAGCACATCCCGTCTGCCGCGGCTTTTGACGATGCGTAGGGGCTCGATGGTCTCATTTCAGAAAATTCGGACAGCTTTTCTCCTTCTTTTAAATTATGACCGTCGCCGTACACCTCGCAGCTGGAAATATAAATTAAACGCGACGCGTGCTTTTTTACCGATTCCAAAACATTCTGTGTCCCCAAAACATTAACTTCAAAAAAAGAAGCCGGATTATCAAGGGATTCGTCAACGTTTATGAGTCCCGCCATGTGAAATACCGCGTCCTTCCCGCGAACACTTTTTTCAACCAATTCTTTATCGGTAATGTTTCCCCAAATAAAATTGGCCTTATCGATGACCGCGGCCAGATTTTTAAGTGCAGTTTTGGAGCGGGTATTTAAAATAGAAACGCGGTGTCCTTGCGCAATCAAAGATTCGACCAGATGACTGCCTTGAAAACCTCCGCCTCCCGTGATTAAAATTGAACTCATATTGATGAAAAAATTTTACCACGTTATTTAAAAATTTCAACCTGCTTTTTTAAATTTTAAGACGCAGTTCAATAAAAAGGGCAAGGGTGTCTTTAAAAACCCGCGGCAGGTGTTTAGAAAGCCCGAAAACGCTTTTTCTTTTTTCTTCGCAGATTACGGGAATTTCGGCTATTTTAAGACCAGCATCTTGCGCGCGCAGCAAAAGCTCCGTATCCAGCATAGCGCCCGAAGTCCAACATTTCTTCAGAATAGGAATGATCGGCTCCAAACGCAAAAACTTAATGCCGTGAGTTTCAGTGCCGCGATAGTTAAAGAGGACGCGCAAAGATAAATTATAAATCCGGTTCAGCGCTCTTCTTTTCCAGGAACGTCGGTCTTGGGCTCCGCGCATTGCTTTTGAACACACAACCACGTCCTTTTTTTCATTTTCAAACAAATAGAGAGTTTTTTTAAGAGCTTCAATGTCCCAAAAATCAATATTAAAAATCGCCGCGTATTGTCCGCGACTTTGTAAAATTCCTTCTTTCATAGCGGCGCCGTAGTCGCCATTTTGAAGAGCAATAACTCTTATTTTTGGCAAATTCCGGCTAAGGTTACTTGCGATTTCAGGCGTTTTGTCCGAGCTTCCGTTTTCCACCAATAAAATTTCGTAGTCGCGTCCGGCAACGGCTGTTTCAAGAGCCAAAGTTAGTTTGCGAACCTCGTTTTCTAAAATTTCTTTCTCGTTATGAATAGGTATAACAATGGATAAATCGATCATGTGCTCAAAATATCAGATTTCTACCGCTCGACCAACAGGGCAATAATCTTTTTAATAAGAACTTCCAAGCCGTAGTTTTTCACAACGAGCTCCCGAAGTCCTAAATTTGGACGATTTTCGGATGACATTTTTTTTATTCTTTCAGCAAGAACTTCCGGAGTTTTGTTTTCTAAAAAGAATTGCGGAAACAAAATATCATGAAAAGCCTCGTTTGAGGTAATCACCAAAAGTCCCGAAGACATCGCTTCAAGCACGGCTTTATCAAGGCTGCCTGTTTCGCTTAAATTCACGAAAATGTCGCCGGAATGGTAAAAATCCTGAATTCGGGGATACGGAATGGGACCGACAAAAAAAACATTGTTTTCAAGGCCTTTTTGCCGAACAAGCGACTTTAATTTTTCAAAATAAACTTCGTCCGATTTTGTTGCCGGCCCGCCGGCAATTTTAGCTTCAAAATCTATTTTGGAATTTTGCAAAATACTAAAACTCTCTATCAGAGTTTCCAAATTTTTCACCGGCGCAATTCTCCCCGCCGTTATTATTTGTAGTTTATTTGAAAATTGCCCGGTCATCCGACCGGGCACCCCGTCGAATGACGGGGTGAATTTTTGTGTGTCTATCCCATGCCCCACAACCTCTACTTTTTTTGAGGGCAGGCGAAAACTTTCGCGAGAAGCCGTAAAAATTTTATCGGCGAGCTTCTCGGCAAGACGCAATTTTAAATTAACGGCTTTATGCGTATACCAAAGAGCGATTTTTTTGCCCATAATTTTCCAATCAGCCCAGCCCAAAATCACGTACTCCGGATTCATATGCACAAAAACAACATCATAGCTACGCCGTTCTCGCCAAATATGTCCGTAAAATCTGAATAAGTATATCAAACGATGCAGAATTTCTAATTTCCAATTTCTAATTTCTAATTTCTTTTTGCCTAGCGACAAAACCTTAACATTTGAAGGAAGATTATATTCGCCCTTTTCAAGACAAATAATGGTCAGTTTCTCAACATTCTTTGAAAATTCTTCAAGCCACCGGTGAAAAAACCCCAAAATCGGGTCCCGCGCATCAACTTTTTGCGTGATAATCAAAAGTTTGAGCATTTTTTCCAGGATTCGACTATACGCCCATAATAATCTTCTTCGCTCGCAAGTTTTTTAACTTTTTCTGCCGCCGCTTCAGCCAAATCTCGGCGCAGCTCGTCATTTTCTAAAAGGCGCAAAATTGCGGCAACCAAAGCATCCTTGTCGTTGACCGGAATAATAAGGCCATTTTTTCCGTCTTCAACAAACTCTCCGGCCAAACCAACATCGGCCATAACAACTGCTGCGCCGTATCGCATGGCTTCAACCGCGCTCATTCCCCAACCTTCATACCGGCTGGTCAAAAGAAAAATATTCGCGCCTTTGTAGTATTGTGCGGTATTTTTTTGCCAGCCCTCGAATTTAATATTAGCTGTTAGCTGTAAACTGTCAGCTTTTAGCTCAAGGGCTTCGCGCTCCGAGCCATCGCCAACTATTATCAAACCGGTTTTCGGATGTCCTTTAATTACTTCCGCTATCGCATCAAGCGCTAACCCGATATTTTTTTCGGAAGTTAAGCGCGAAACCATTAAAATCGTCTTATCAAATTCAGGAAATACTTTTGGTTCAACATTTAAATCGGCTGACTCCGCCAAAATCGGCAAAACAATGATTTTGCCTCCAAGATTGTTAAATTTTCTAATTATTGATTTTTTAATTCTTTCGGACACAACTCGGATACACGATGCTCGCGGAATCAAAAATTTAGCGAGCATTGCCCTCATTTTATTAAACATCGAGTGTCTAGTAAAAAATGGACTGAAAATATCCGCGTGAATCTGCATCTGCCATTTAACTTTGAAACTTTTAGAAAGTAGCCGGCAAATAAAAGCGTGCTCAATATCCTGCGCCGTCAGCAAGTCGTACTTTTCGGACTTCAGCGCCCGCCATGCCGCAAAAAACGCTTTCGGAAAACGCATGAATTTCCCCGTAAACGCCCGCACAAGAACATTGCCCGCAACCCCTCCTCCGCTCGACTGCTTCACCGCCGCGCGGGAGGTCAAAACCAAAACATCAAGCCGCTCCACGCGCCTGCCGTATTCCACCATCCTTCTTGACGCCGAGGACTCTTTATCCAAAATCGTCGGATCAGCCGAAAACATTAGAATTTTCATGCGAATTCTTTAAGATAGCATTCCTCGCAACGAACATCTAATTTCTTTGCGGGGTCATATGATGTATGCATATTCTAAGTTTTAAACCATTCCCTTATTCGTGCGAATAAGGGGTGTGTTTCATTCTAACGATTCTTGATAACATTCTTTGCACAAAATATAGGGTATTTCGTCCTCCGGATGCGAGGTTTCAAAACCGGCGCCGCACTTGGAACATTTGCGTTTTAAAATATGAAGACCTCGAATGTGAGACGAAAATTTTTCATTAATCCGGCAAATGGGGCACTCTCTCGGCAGGGGAAAGTTCATCTCCCGTAAAAATTTCAGCTCCATAGGAATGATTTTATAACCCTTGGCGCATTTCTGACATTCAATAATTTCCTGCAAAATATCATCCCCCGCGTTTTTAATATGGTCGGGGATGTCAGACACCTTCTTGGTCGTTTTATATTCTTTTTTGTCCTCGTCTCGCCACCGATAACCCTGTTCTTCAGCTTCTTTTTTTGCAAGGGGGAAGGCGCTTTGGGCAATTGTTTCGTTATAACCAAAGACGGACAATTCCGGCGGGAAGAATTCTCCATATTTATACACTCTTCCCTTTTTATCTATATATGGCATATCATCCATATGTTTAATTACCTCTCCGCGCAACTTTTCAAATTCATTTTTAGAATAACGTTTATTTAGAATGACATAATCTCCGCCCTTCATTGAAACGCATCCAAAATGGTTTGAGCCTTTTAACAAGGAATGGTGAGAATACTCCGCATTTTGTATTCCCATACCAACCCCCTGGCAAAACCGGACACCAGAAGTATGATTTCCGGATATAACTGATTCATAAGATAGGGAAAAATTGTTCCCCCAGCTGGCCGAAATATCATAACAATCTCGAACGGGTCCATCTGACACTAAAAACATGAATTTAGAATCTTCTGTATCTACCACCTCAAAACATTCTTTACAGTTTTTGGAGTAAAAAACAAAATCACCGGTTGAATTCACAGAAAAGTTGTCATATTTGGGTCTTGGAGGAAACTTCCTCCAGTGTTCTTCGGCAAGTTTTTTGATTTCTTGATAGGTCTTATAAGAACCGAGGTCATATTTAGCGATTTCCTTAAAATAATCCTCTTTTGAATAAGATTTATTAAAAATATAGTATTTTTTGTTCCGTAAATTGGCAGAGGCAAAACAATTATGACAATTTATAATATCGCGACAAAAGAAACACTCTCTGGACTCTATGGCCTGCCACCTGGAGCCGGCGCATTTACTGCATTTGTGGTGATGCATGCAGTCGTAAAGAAGTTCATTTGTGTGCATAAAAGCACAATCCATGACCGATTCGTTATACACCAGAACAGCTCCGTATGCCGAATCTTTGTTATAAACGGCGTGAAAAAGAAGATAACAGTTTTTTAAATGTCCGGCATTATTGTTGTATGGCGAATCTTTGACAATGTCCACATCAATAGCAAGCCCTAAAAGCGGTGCCTCATGAAATAGCCCGCTCCATTGTTCAAAAAATGGCTTAGAAAAATCGTAATCACGGCCGTATTCATAAACATCCCACCTGTCCGACCACCAGCAGTCGGGGCAATAAACTTTAAAGGGCTTATCTGGCGAGATATTAGAAATTGTGTCTTTGCCGCATAAATCACATTTTCTTTTGTGTAAATTTACTAGATTCCAAAATGATAGTCGCCTCTGAAGCCGGCATTTGGGACACCAAGTCGGCGCCGGAACTTTTATTTTTTCGTAAAACTCAAAATCATCGGATTCAACGACGAAGTCGGATTTACAACTCTGACAGGTTTTGGTTTCGGAATTCATGTTTTTCAAACTATTCTCTTATTCGCGCGAATTAGGGATATATTTTAAAACTTTTAATGTTTCTTCAATCATGTTTTGACCGGAAAAACGCGCGATATCTATTTTGGAATTTTGCAAAATACCGGAATACAAACTCGAGTTTTCAAAAAGTTCGAAAATTGCCCGTACCCACGCTTCTTTGTCATTATAACCCACCACTATGGAATTTTCGCGATCTTTGAGAATCTCGCGATTGCCCCCCGAATGCGTGCTGATAATCGGAGCGCCGACTACCATAGCTTCCAGGATCTGATGCGAAAATCCCTCATAGCCAGTGTTTAATAAAAATATATCGGCTGCTCTCAAATATTTCAGGACCTGCTCATGAGGCAAATTGCCTAAAAATTGCACGTTAGCTTTTAGCTGATAGCTTTTAGCTTTTAGCGCGCTTTCTTCGGGGCCGGAGCCGATTATTAATAACTTCGTGTCCGGATATTTTTTTGAAATTTCCGGCATTATTCCAATCAGCATTTCAAAACCTTTCCACGGCACAAGGCGGCCGACGCTGACTAAAATTTTTCCAGCCAAATCCGATTCTTTACGAACTTTTTCTTTTTCAACTTCGATATATCGAAGTTGAACGGAATTATAAATTACTTTAATTTTTCCGGATTCAATCCCCCATTTCTCAACAACCGATTTCAAATATCGGCTCGGCACAATAACCGCGCGGGCGCGATTCGCAACAAACCTCTCAACCCGGCGCAAAAATTCAATACGCCAGCCGTGTGGCGTATTGAGAAATTCGTCCAGCAGTTCTTTGACGCCGAAACGATTGACTCCCTGCTCCCAAGCGTAATCACCAACCACTTTCAAAATAAACGGCTTTCGCAAAATCATTGAGGCAAGCGCCGAAGGAAAGCCGACCGAAACCGGGTCTTGAGCAAAAATAATATCGGCCTTACGCGCGCGCCAAAAAACTCGGCAGAAATAAACTGCGTGACGAATTATTTTAGGCAGATGCCGAACGCCACCGAAAGACAAAACCTCAACATTAACGCCGTATTTCGGAAATTCTTCAGCAAGAACTTTGCTGTAAGTCGCGGGACCTCCGATGTCGGGCGGAAAAAGAGGCGTGGAGATTAAAATCTTCATTTTGTATGAATTAAACGATAAAAAATTCCGCCCATTTTTGTGGCGACGGCGTCCCATGAATAATTTTCGCGAGCGTCTCTAAGGGCGTTTTCGGAAAGTTTTTTCCTGAATTCCTGGTCGTAAAAAATCCTTTTTATCTTGAAAGCGAGATCTTTAGGATCGTCTATTTCACAAAAAAGGCCGTTTGAACCGTCTCGCAAAAAATCAGGGATACCGCCGACATTGGTTCCGATTATCGGAAGCCCAGCCGCCATTGCTTCCAAAAAAGCCGAGCCCAAACCCTCCGAACGGGACGGACGCACGAATAAATGCGAAATCGCGTAGTACTTAGCCAAATCCCGGTGTCCCACATTGCCCAAAAATCGCACTCTTTTTTCTATTTTTAAATCCGAGGTTAATTTTTTCAGTTCTTTTTCCAAGTCGCCTCGACCCGCGATAAGCAGATATTCACCGGGAATTTCGACCATGGCTTTTATTAAAATGTCCACGGCGTTTTTACGGACCAGGCGAGAAGCGGTAATCGCGATTTTGTCTTTGGTTCTAACGATGCCGCATTTCAATCTAAGCTCTTTGAGTTCTTCCGCGCTAAACTCGCGCCCGAACACTTCCAAATCCACGCCATTGGACACAATCAGCGTTTTTTCCGCGGACGCGCCGGCTTTTACGGCTAAATTTTTAAGGTAGCGGCTGATCGTCTGAATTTGATCGGCCAGCATAACCAATTTTTTAAGCCAAAAACCCATCAGGCCCAAACGGCCCGAAGTCAGATATTCTTCCGGGTCTCCTTCCTGCAAAGTCAGTAAAAATTTTATATCAGGATTTTTTCTTTTTAAAAAATACGCGGCAATGCCGCCGAATGAGGCCATCATACCCCAGAGCAACAGATTATAGCTTTTAGCTTTTAGCTTATAGCGGTTGATTATTTTTTTGGCTTTAAGATAGCCGAGAATGGGCAAAAGATACTTATCAAAAGACAGGCCGAATCCGAGACGATGAACTTCAACCGCGCCGATTTTTTCTCGCGCGGGCAAAGCGCGGCTGAAACGGGCGGTAAATAAAATAAAATCAAATTCGCCTCCGAGGCGATCCGTGATTTCTTTTATCGCCAGCTCCGCTCCACCGATAAACGGCAAATAGGCCGTAGAAAAAATTAAAATTTTTGACTTTTCAGGCATTTTCAGCTTATTATATAATAAAATTTATTTATGGTCAATCGTAAAAAAATTAAAAAAATACTTTTTGTAATAACCAAGTCAAACTGGGGCGGAGCTCAAAGATATGTCTATAATTTAGCGGTCGCCGCCAAAGAAAATTTTGAAGTGGTTGTCGCTTTCGGAGGCTCTGGGGAAAAAGACGCCAAGGAAGGATTGTTTGCCCAAAAACTCCGCGAACACGAAATACGGACAATATTCGTAAAATCTTTTATGCGCGATATTTCTTTTGTGCGAGAATTAAAAGCGTTTTTTGAACTTCTAAAATTGTTCCGCTTCGAAAAACCAGACGTAATTCATCTTAATAGTTCAAAAGCCGGCGGCATAGGTTCTCTGGCTGCTCGCCTGACAGGGACGCCAAATATAATTTTTACCTCCCACGGTCTGGCTTATGACGAAGACAGAAATCCGCTTTCGCGTTTTATTATTTTAATTGCCACATGGCTAACGTTTCTCTTATCATGCGAAGTCATCGTAATCTCAAGAAATAATCACGAAAGAGCGCGCAAGCTGCCGTTTTGCGCCAAAAAAATACATCTGATTCACAACGGTTTCTCTCCGATTGCGGAGTTATTAACTCGTGAGGAGGCGCGCGGAAGGCTCGGCCTGCCGCCAAACGCTCTAATTCTGGGAACAACGGCGGAATTAACAAAAAATAAAGGACTCCGTTATCTCGTTCAAGCCGGCGGAGCGCTGAATAAAAGGGGCTTTAATTTCTTGATTTATATTATCGGCTCCGGCGAAGAATTAAATAATTTAAAAACTTTGGCGGCCAAAGAAAACATTTCGGAAAAAATTCGCTTTTCCGGATTTATACCCGATGCGTATTTGTATTTGAGGGCCTTTGATATTTTTGTTTTTCCTTCGCTCAAAGAAGGGCTGCCTTACGCTTTAATGGAGGCCTCTTTCGCGCAGTTGCCCATAGTTGCCTCGGACATTGGCGGAAACGAAGATATTGTTGAGAACGACAAAACCGGTTTTCTTGTGCCTCCAAAAAACGCCTCCGCCCTGGCAGAAGCTGTATTTAAACTCGCGGCGGACGAAAAATTAAGGGAGAAATTCGGGCTAAACGCCAAACAAAAAATATTGAAAGAATTTACAATTCAGGAAATGCTGGAAAAAACCATCGCGCTTTATTCATGGCGAGCCGCGTCGAACTATGAATAAGTAGCCGCCCGCGGACAAAATTCCGACTGCCAAAGCGATAACGAACCAAAAAAACGAGGAACCCGCAAATGACGAATCGCCAACGGCAGCGGTTTGTTTATTCGCCGGTATCGAAATCTTATCTTCATCACTTTTACTCGGAGGCGCGACTTCCGAGACAGAAGAATTACTAATATTAAGAACCCGGCTTTTACTGCCGGAGCTCACTCTCGCGACAAATTTATTTTCACCAGGACTTTCAATGCCAATTTTTATTTCATCTCCGACATAATGAAAACTTTCATCATCCTGAATATGCCCGGAGTAAACAAATTGGCGCGCCGTTTTGCCGTCGGGATATAGAAGGGCGGCCGAACCGGAATCGGGAAAAACGATACTTGAAGCCGTCTCGGTTATGACAACGCGCGACTGCGAAAGAATCGCGGTGTTTTCCGGAAAATAAAAGACTTTACTGCCGTTGGAAATGCCCCAGTGCGAAAGGTCAACGATAAATTTAGAATCGTTAAAAATCTCCGCCCACCCTCCATTGCCGGGTTTTATCTCGGAAATAACGACGCCGTTCGGCACCACTGTTACCGTCGCGCGATCAGACACCGAAATACCGCCGACCGAAACGCTCAAATCAATATTATAATCGCCGATAAAATTATAAACGTGATAAACAAACCGCCCGCGTTTAATACTGCCATCACCCATATTCCACAAATAATCATCGGCTTTTAACGGTTCGCCTTTAAGGCCCGTGACTTTGGCTTCGAACTTTATCATGGCTCCGGAGATTGCTATCCGTTTTCCTCCGGCATCCGCAATTATTTGCGGGGCTGGCGGGGGCATTACAGAACCGGATTCGGCTGGAGCCGGGGTTTGGCTTTGATCGGCATCTCCGTTGCTTTCAACCGCTTGCCCCGCCCCTGAATTAATTGATTTTGGGGTAGGGGCAGCCGTAATCCAGCCGGACGCCGATTTCTGCATTGTTTCTTTAGTCGCATTATCGCCCGCGGGCCAGCCCGCCGAAGCGTCAACACGGTCAATTTCCTGACCCGAAGAATTCTTCAAAATTAAAATCTCGCCGGAATTTGAAAGGCCGTTGCCAAAAGGCGAAATTAAATCGGCCATAATTTCCGGAACGGTCGTATCGTCGGTGCGTTCAATTAAATAGTAAGCGCCGGCCGAGATATTGCCCTGAAGATTTATAGTCATACCGCCATCCTCGGAAATTAAAATCCAGCCCGATAAATCTTCTGCCGAACTTCCTGAATTATAAAGCTCCATCCATTCATCAGATGCCGAGGTCTGATTCCCCATCCAAGCCACTTCGTTAATAATGACTTGGGCGCCGGCCAAAAACGGTAAAAATAGTAAAAATAAAATAAAAAAAACCGATTTCATATGAAACCAGGTTAAGAAAAACAAGCCTTAAAGTCAAATCTAATTGAACTTTATGCTGTCGCCGGGTTTAAGCGTTTTAGATTTAGAATGTTCTTCTTCCGGTTTTTTTTCGCTTTTTTCTTCGTCAGCCATGCTTTCTTTTAAGGCCTTACGCAACTCTTCAATTTGAATATTTTTATCTCTTTTCATGTTCTGCCACGCTTTGGCTTTCAAATCATCAAGCGAAAGTGTTTTTTCGGACGGAGTTTTTTTTATTACCGGCCCTCCGCTTGTAATCGGCATAGCGCCACTTTGGCGTCCCGTATTTCCCGCTCTTGATGCTGATTTTTCCGGAGTCTTCGGCTGCGTAAAACGGCCGGAAGAAGATGGGGCCGGCTTTCCTAAAAATTCAATGCCCATTAATCCCAAGTTGCCCCCAAATTCCTCTCGGTCCGCCCTGGATGTCGGAAGCGGCCTGAGCGGCTGCAATTGGCCTGATTCAATTTTTTTCAAACAATCCGAGCAATAAACCGGCCGGCGGCCATCCGGCTTGAAAGGAATCGTTGCCGACTTTTTGCAAATCCAGCAGGGGGTCTCGAAACGCTCGCTTTTTGACGCAGCACTTTCGGCTTCGGTTTTATCATTTTCAGTATCAACGCTCGGCAGAGAACCGCTCCATTTTTTAATATCCAGCTCCACTTCGTCCACCAGACGGCCGTATTTTTCGCGCGAAGATTCAATAATTTCCTCGGGAGAAACCATATCTTTAGTCGTCTCCAGAGGCGGCAGAGTAATTGCCGAAAATGGCCGGCTAGCCACGCCGTTGACCATAAGCTTCAAATAAATATTATAGTTCGGCAAATCAACAAGGTCCTGGATGGTAAATTCCGGCTCAAATTCTTTTTCTAAAAATTCGGCGTCCGTCGCCCCGACCCTGAAAGCGATCATCGTGCCGACGTTGCCAAAAACCGCGTCGCGCACTTTAGTTGAAGTTTCCGAAACCAATTGGCCGGTATACTGATGAGCAATAATAAGATTCAAACGGTATTTTCTGGCCTCGGACAAAATAGACGCGAAAGCTTCAGTAGCAAAGTTCTGAAACTCGTCAACATAGAGATAATAGTCCTCTCGTTCCTCTTCCGGGATCCTGACCCTTTCCATTGCCGCGAGCTGGACTTTAGTTATGAGCATGGCCCCCAAAAGCATTGAGTTTTCCTCCCCCACCCGGCCCTTTGAAATATTGGCCAGCAGTATTTTGCCTTCATTCATCAATTCATAAGCATCAAAGCTAGATTTGGTCTGCCCGACGATATTACGTATCAATGACGTTGAAACGAATTGGCCGACTTTATTTTGAATCGGCACGATGGCTTCGTTGCGAAAACGCTCCTGCCACACTTCATATTCGTTAACCCAAAAAGCTCGCACCACCGGATCTGTAACATTAGCTAAAATCCTTTGGCGGTAATCTTTGTCGGTCAAAATTCTTTGGATTCCCAAAAGTGTCGTGCCCGGAGTCTCAATCAAAGCCAAGATGCAATTCTGCAAAATATATTCCATGCGCGCCGACCAGACATTCGCCCAAATTTTAGTAAATATGCCTATCAGGCCCTGCGCCACAAGGTGTTTGTATTTTTTATCCGGAACTTCAAGAACGTTAAAACCCAAAGGAAAGTCGGTGTCGGCCGGGTTGAAATAAATGACGTCTTTAATCCGGTCTTTAGGAATTCTGGACAGCAATTCCTCAACCAGCTCTCCGTGAGGATCAACCACGCAAATTCCTTTTCCGGAATTAATATCCTGAATCGCGAAATTCTTGATAAGCGCCGATTTTCCGGTGCCGGTTTTTCCGATGATATAAGTATGCTGGCGACGGTCAGAAACCTTAATGCCGAAAATTTTATTTTCGCCTCTGAAATTCGTTCTCGCGAAATAAACCGTATCTTTTGCCATTAATTATATTATGCCACATTTATATATAAATTTGTATGCCAAACAAAATCGCCCAATCCAAAAAGGTTGGGCAATAAAATTTTTCCTCTCTACTTCTTTGAGGAGGTGGGTCCTTTTATCTTTGATACCTCCTGTCGCAGAGCTTTAAAATTAGCAATGTCTTGTAATACCAACTGCATTGCTTCATGACGAGTAAATCCGGCTTTCTGATAAATCTTAAGAGCGGCAAAACGCTTCTTTGCGCGGTCGTTTTTATATGCAGCGAGTTCCTTCTGCAAAGTTTTGTCTGATTCTACAGCATTAAATATTCTGACAAAAACTTGTATGATGGGAACCAAATCAGCAGCAACCTTATCAGCCACATGCGGGAGAACCTTCAGAACAGGACGATATTCTGAAACCACGCCTTCATAGAGGACATCAAACAGATCCCTCACTACGTCTTCGTTTGCGCCATTCCCTATCGCTTCCAAAATTTGATCAAGAACTTCTTCCAGCTTTTCCAGGTCCATCGTTCCTCCTCTTTTCTCAAAAATAGTTTAATGTGCGGGGACACCGTGTCCCAACCGTTGCCATCATACCACCTCACCGCATCTCGTCAAGCTCTTGCAATGGTTCAATAGCTTCGCAACACCAAAAAGCTAAAAAATGGCTTAAAATAAGGATTTTTAGCTCTAATGTTCAATCTACCCATATTGAACAGAGGGAAATTTATTATACTATCGGTTCGGGAGGTGAATCGGGAAGAGCGGATTCTTTGACCGCGCCCCACTCAACACCCGGTGTTTTTAAGGTCTCAACACCGAGTGTTTTCCCGGGCGCGGAGGCAAGCCCCAAAAGTTCGTTTTCTTCTTCAAGAATTTTTCTTTTCACTTCTTCGGCCGGAGCGGCATAATTCTCGCGGCTGAATTTAATTATTTCGTCTTTGAAAGACTTGTGGACCGGCGGTAAAACTTTCAAAGTTTCGGCGGAAAACGGGTCATAGGTGTCGCCGTCAATAGTCATTTTTATGTAAAATTGCTGAGTGCCGAGATTAACCATATCTTTTGCTTTGAATACCGGCGTCATCTCCGCTTCCAGCTTCGCCGCGTCGTCACCGCCGACTCTGAAAACAACCATAGTGCCGACATTACCGATTACTGATTCGCGAACATGCTGAATAAGCTGGCCGAAAAACTGATGGGCCACCGTCAAAGAAACTCCGTATTTTCTGGCTTCGGAAAAAATGTTAACAAATGTGGCCGTAACCAAATTATGAAACTCATCTACGTATAGATAAAAATCTTCGCGATCTTCCTCGGACATTGACGCGCGCGCCATTCCGGCTTGCTTTATTTTAGTGATAAACATTGAACCCAAAAAACTTGAATTTTCCTCTCCAAGCCTTCCTCTTGAAAGATTGATTAAAAGAATTTTTTTCTCGTTCATCGCGCGCTCAAGGTCAACTTTATTTTCGCGCTGACCAAAAATGTAGCGCAGATAAGGATTGGCCAAAAACTGGCCGAGTTTATTGACTAGCGGAATGATCGCTTCGGTATCAAATTTTTCGGACCAATCGGCAAATTCAATCGCCCAAAAACGCTTGACCATTTCGTCTTCAATATACTCAACAACCTTTTGACGGTATTTACGATCCACGAGCATTGAAATCATTCCGCGCATAGTCGCCATTGGAAAATCAAGAAGAGCAAGAACAGTAAAACGAAAAACGTGCTCAAGCCTGGGGGTCCAATTCGCGCCGAATTGTTTTTCCATAACTTCAATCAGGCCTTGAGCCACCTGATGTTTCAATTCCGGATTTATATTCTGTAGCGGATTAAAAGAAATCGGCCAGGCAGTATCGGACGGATCAACTAAAATGGTGTCTCTAACGCGCTCTTCAGGAATAAATTTTAAGACCTCTTCTATGACGTCTCCATGCGGATCAATCAAGCAAACGCCATGGCCGTATTGAATATCCTGCCTTAACATCAATTCCAAAAGCTTGCTTTTTCCGACGCCCGATTTTCCGATTATATACATATGGCGCCGGCGGTCTCTTCGCTTGATACCGAATATGAACCGCTTTTCCTCAAGTCCGGCTACGTAATTGGTGCGTCCGAAAAAAACGGCCTCTTTCGGGTCAACTTGCTTATAGACCGGAAGTTCCGGCGGCGGCGGAGCATATTTTATTATCTGGATTTTTCCTTCTCGTGCCACGTTTCACTTATTAGATGACTTTTAATTCTTCCAGAGCTTTTTTGTAAGCGCCGAGCGTGCGCGTTGTCTCTTCACGGCTTGGATGAAAATCCGGTTCGTGGGCGATTTTATTGCGAAGCTTATGAGCTTCCCAGACAGAGTTGGAACTCGGCAATTCCCCCGGAGCTAAAGAACGCAGACGTTCGGCTAAATTCTTGCCTAAAAACCCCATCCGGCCCATAACGTCTTCAAGCAATATGTCGGCTTCAATAATAGCCATCGGATACCCCCGGGAACCCGCGGTTTCGGCTTTTTTGATTATGGCGTCCCACTTGCGGCGGTTAGCGCGTCTTTGCTCATCTTCAAAAGAAACTTGCTTTTGCGGAGCACGGTTAGCCCGGTGTCCTTCAAAGACGTAAAGCCGCTGTCTTAAGGGCCATATTTTTACAAAAACAAAGATAGATACCGCAAGAAATATAAAAGACAGAATCGCTAAAACGTCCTGAACTGCCGTATAAATCTTGGACCAAAAAGCAGCGTTCAAAAAATCCATATATTATTTACCGTTTTTATTTCCTTCCGACACTTTAAGTCCGGGCACGTCTTCCTCCCCGCCGAAAATCTGAAGGCCGGCCGGAGGACCAAGGCGCTTGGCTTCCACTCTTTTAATAAAGGGCGCGGTTAAAACCAAAAAAGACGGCAGGTGAAACAATGTCGCTAAAGATTCGGTGTTGAAAACGCTGATACGCGACTTCTTGTCAAAATAAAAAATTTGGGAATTAAAAATTTTGCCAATGAGCATTTCTTCCGGCAAAGCGCGATTGCGGTAACTTTGCAGAATTCTTTGTTTGCGGGCTTCCTCGCGCTTTTTCGGGAAAAGAAACGGCGGTTTGCCCCACCAGACCATTGTTCTGGTCGGGATATTGGGAATAAAATAATTCATATTCTGAGTGGAGTACTGGGCGAACGCTCCGCGCACCCCGCGATAAGGCAGATTGCGGTTAAAAATAGAGCGCGGCGATAAATAAATATAGCGTATGACGGTTTCAAAAGCGGCTTTGGCCAGATTTTTTTCAACTGTTTCAATGACTTCAATCTCACCCGGAGTGCGTGAAATCATAACCGTGTCTTTGTCGCTTCCGATGACCTTAGCTTTGCCAACTGTTTTTTCCTTCATTTCTTTCACTAATTTCCGGCCTTTCTTTTGGTAATCTCCGGCTGGGTCAACCGGCCTCACGACCAATTGCAGCCACAACTGTTCTTCTTTTTTTATTTTTGACAAAACCTCAATAAGGTTAGACAAAGGGTCAAGCGACCTTTCTTCCTCCATATTTTCAAATTCGGGATAGGTTTTAATAGGATAAGCGTCTTCCCGGCCCAAAGCCAATTCCAACCCGAACAAATCCATGCCCATTTTGTAAATATCCGTAGTTTTTGCCGGCAAACGGTCAACGTAATCGGCCGATTCCACCACTTCGGCGTCGTTATATACGGAATAGATGTTTGACTCAATTATATTTTTATATTTCGCGAGCGTGCGGATAAAAAGATGAATCTCGCCGCCGAAACTGGCTATTTCAAAGCTCCACCAGGCCGTAACTTCGCCTTCAACATATTTTTCACTCCAGTTTTCGGCAGAATTGCGCAGACTGTAAATCTGACTGAAAATCTGTTCCATCGCCTTGGGAGACTTCCTGACTTCGCGCGGAATCAAAATTTCAAGAAGAACCCAACGCATGTCTTTTCTATAAACAAGAGTCCGCCAATAGCGGATCATATTCTTAACCAGAACCACCGAGAAAATAAAAAGCCAAAGCCACCATAATCTGGCGATTACTTTAAAACCGGGAAGCAAAGCTGTCTGATATAAAAGATAAAAAGATTCCCTAATCTGCGGCATTACTTATATTATGCCACATGAAACCGCCCGTCGGGAAGTCTTTTGAAGCGAGCCTTGTTTTGAAGATTTATGAAAATGGTATTGTCTTTAACGTGCCTCTCTTGCTTTACCAATTTAACCAGCTCCTCCTTTGAAGACGGACCCTGTTTTTCCAAAATGGATTTAATGATGTCCTTTACGGTTCCGGGCTGATAGCCCCAGCTGGCAAGCGCGTAAAGCCCGCGGCCGACAAGCACAAAACGTCTGTCTTTAATCAGCTCATTATGAACCGTCTGGACATGGGCTCTTTTATTGGCCAGGCCTTCAATGCGCGAAGCCACTTCGCGAAAATGCAAAGGGGAACCATGCTTTCTTAAAACCAAATAAGCGAAATCGCGCATGCCCGAAGGCTTGACCAAAGGAGAACTTGTGAGCCCCCACTCGCCAAAATTGTTTGAATTTATATTTTTTGACACGCCGAGCCATGAAAAAACAGCATCAGCTGAAATCTTCCGGCTCAAATCCGATTCGACATGTTTTTTGAATTTATCAGCTATCTCCTCGCGATTCAAAGGCTCCTCTCCTAATCCTCTGCAAAAATTTTTTATAGTTTTCTCAACTTCGGCAACCCCCGCCGCGTCATTTGTCCAGCGGTGATAAAATTCATTATCCGCCCCAATCCTTTCAAAAGGGCGTCCCAGCGATAAGAAAAAGTAAACATAATTCTTCCCGGAATCATTGCCGGCAAAATGAGCCAGAACTTCGTCTTCACGCCATACCTTATCCCTAAGGTTAAACTCTTTTTCCAAATCGGCAAAAAGTTCTTTGGAAGCGGAAAAGACCTCGGAATTTCTAATTTTACCGATAGCCGCGGCTTCAATTTGTCTAACGCGCTCGCGGGTTATTTTATAGAGCCCGCCTATTGATTCTAAGGTCTGCTTTTTGGAACGGCTGCCTATGCCGAAACGACGCTCAATAACATCGCGCGCTCTGCCCGACAGCTCCTTTAGCATTGACTTTGATAAATCCTCAAAATTATTACCGGTCTTGACCATAATATTTAATTCAATCCTAGCTTACAGCGATTTTTCTGTCAAGTCAAGGGGTCAAATCAAAAATAATATTCCCCCTTTATAAATTATAAATTTAAAAAACGCGCCCCCCGAAAACTTCTCGGGGGGCACTTCACCGTGACCGCGCCCTACTTGAAGGACGGGGTCGTGATCCTTCGCGAAACGGTTCGCTCGGACTTGGGGGACCGATCGGAAACCGGCTCCACCGTGCCTCCAGGTCCCGGACGAAACAATCTTCCCCCCGTGTAGCCCGGGGGCTTGAACCCGATCCCGCGAGCGAGGGGCGTTTCTCCGCTTTCGTCGGCAGAATGCTTTCCAAGGCCGTCTTCCGTCCCTTCTGTCACAAACAACGATATTGATTTTCCCATCTTTCCTCCTTGTTGTTGGAATGGGTTACGAAACTCCACTCTTTTCAATACTTGTATTATAGCATCACGCCTCTTATATGTCAAGCCCCCCACCCCGTTAGTAGAAAATGGCATTGCGGCTGTGTATCATAATCTTTATTTAGATGCCGCGACTCACTATGCCATTTTTCACTACTGGGTCCAAAAAAGGGCCGGCTTTTCCAGTAAACGGCGCAAAACATATGGCAGAAGGGAACGTAAACTTCTTCCGTAAATCATGTAGACCCCCCGACTTTTTGCCAATTCTTTAACTAAAATGGATTTCAATGCCGTATCAACTTCTTCTCGGCCATGCAGCATGTGCAGTGAAAAAGTTCCGCTTTTCGCGTTTGTAATCGGTTTAATTGCCGTATGTGAAGCGATGACGCAATCAATTGAATTATCAGCCAAAAGTCGGGCGCATCTTAAAATATTTTCGGCAGTTTCATTTTCATCCAATTCCCCGTCTTCGGGATAGGCGCCCCGGCAAAGTCCGATGCTGAAACTGGCTCCTTGCTTATGCCAATTAACATATTCTGTGATGCGCCGGAAAGCGTCCCTGCGGTAACATCTGATTCGCCAAGACAGATTGGTTATACCCCTATCGCAGACCAGAGCGCGCTTAACCGGTTCAACCCATTCTTCATCGGCTGAACGTTCCTCATCCAGCCACACCCTGCGATTTCTTTTTCCGGCAAAATCGGCAAGCTGAGAAAGCGCGGCTTCAAATTTTTCCTTTTTCTTTTCTGCGGGCCATCCTGATAAAACAAAGGACGAGGGTTTAACGCTTATATGGCCGTTTTTCATCCCTCCCGAGCCGTTCAGAATACTTAAAATCAAAAAGTAAGACCTCAGTAAAAAGCCGGCTTCTTTTTCGCTGCGGCAATTTTCGGCGGCGACATTAATTAAAACGCCGATGCCTTCTTTATCGTATTCCTCTATTTTCAAAAAAAGCTTTTTGAGATCGCGAAAGGTGAATTTGTTTATCAGATAAATTCCGCGCCAAACCGCAAGACCCGCCAAAACCAAAACCGAAAGCCCGGCGTAGAAGAGCAAAGCAGCGTCCTCCAAAGTTAAAAATCTCTAACTTAATAGAAAACCCTTAAAAGGCCCTTGTCAAATATTTTTCTTGCCGGAGAATTTATGCCACGTGACTAAAAGGGGGCTGGCGAGGCATATTGAAGAATAAGTGCCGGCAACAACTCCGACCAGCAAAGTCAGAGCAAAATAACGGGTGGCTCCGGCCCCGAGCCAAAAAAGAGAGAACAAAACCAAAAACAGCGCGAACGATGTAGCCAAAGACCGGCCGAATGTCTCGTTTAAACTTTTTCCGACAATATCTTCAAATTCTCCGCGGCCTTCGGCTTTGCGGAGGTTTTCGCGTATGCGGTCAAAAACCACTATGGTATCGTGCACGGAAAAACCCAGGATGGTCAAAAGCGCGGTTACGAAAAGCGCATCAACTTCAGCCCCGTAAAAACGCCCGAGATACGCGAAAAGTCCGGCCGGCACTGCTATGTCATGCGCTAAAGCGATAATCGCCACCATCCCGTACTTCCAGCTGGCCACAGGTTTTGAAACATGACGAAATGCCCAGCTAACAAAACCAAGAATTAAAATTATCACCAGAATTATTGAAATAACGGCGTTTTTTCTTAGTTCAGAACCTATGGCCGGACCCACGGCGTCAAACCTGCGTTCAGTCAAAACCGACGCGGGATCTTTGCCCGCGGATAAAGTTTGTAGCAGAATTTCGCGGCTTTCGTTTGAAGTATCGCCGAATCTTATGATTAAACCCTTGTCGCCGGTAGGCTGAATTCTGAATGCCGCCAAATTCAGCGCCGATATATCCGCCTCCAAAAAAGAAATATCGGGGCGCTCTTCCAAAAACTCCACTTCTAAAATAGACCCGCCGGAAAAATCGACTCCGGACCTGAATCCAAAAGCTAAAATACCGAATAAGCTTATCGCCAAAACGACTGCTGAAAACGCGTATAAAATTTTTCTAAAACGTATAATCAGCATAAATTATTGTTCCGGTTCCCGATGTTTTGCGCCGTAAAGAATAAACGAAAACCTGTTTTGCCTGAAAGACGCGGCATAAAGAAAAAATCTGGTAACCACAAGCGCCGAAAATATACTTGATAAAACTCCGACGCCCAAAGTCAGGGCAAAACCGCGAATCATGCTTGTTCCAAACCAATAAAGAATCGCGGAGGTTATCAGCGTTGAAATGTTTGAATCGCGAATTGAAGGCCAGGCCCGCTTAAATCCGCTTTCCATGGCATTTTCCAAATTCCCGCCCCAACGTATCTCTTCTCGCATGCGCTCAAATATCAAAATATTGGCGTCAACCGCCATGCCGACCGACAAAAGAAATCCGGCAACGCCGGCCGCGGTAAGCGTAACCGGCAAAATTTTAAAAATACTTAAAACTAAAACCACGTAGAACATAAGGCCGAAAATCGCGACCAAGCCCGGCAGGCGGTATCGCAAAATTAAGAATAAGGCCACGGCCAATATGCCGTAAATTCCGGCAATAATTCCTCGCGCAAGCGACTCTCCGCCCAAAGAAGCGCCGACGCTTTGCTGGGCCATAAGACTGATTGGAACGGGCAAGGCCCCGGAATTAAGGCGACGCACCAAAACTCTGGCCTCTTCCGGCGTAAACTTTCCGGAAATTTGGGCATTACCCGAGGTTATCTCCTGCTGAACCACCGGCACGCTTATCGGCAATCCGTCCAGATAAATTGCTACGCGCCTGCCAACATTTTCTCTTGTGATGCGTCCGAAAAGTTCGGCTCCTTCTTTGTTAAACTCCAAAAGCACCACAGGCTCTCCGGTAGTCTGGTCAAAATCAAGGAGTGATTTTTTAAGAAACCTGCCGGTAAGCCCAGATGGAACAAAATAAGGGTCCTCCGAAACCTGTTCCCCTTTTTCAAGCGCCGCAAGGATTACGTCTCGCGCTTCTTCGGGCCTTTCGGTTTTAAATTCAAGATACGGCGTCTGGCCTATCATTTTAATTGCTTCATCGGTGTCAAAAACGCCGGCAATCTCCACGATAAGACGGCGATCGTCGCCCGATCTTTGTACCTGCACTACCGGCTCGGTAACGCCGAAGGCGTTGATTCTGCGTTCAATCACATCCCGAAGCCCTTCCATTGATTCGCTGACTTCAACGCCTTCAATCGCGGAAACATCGGCTTGATAGACCAAATGCGCCCCTCCCTGCAAATCAAGCCCCAGGCGATATCCGATATTGCCCAAAAACCAATCGGACTTCACAAAATTCGCGCCCGCAAAATAGCCGAGAGTAAGGCCAGCCAAAAGCAAAACAAAAGCCCAAATGCGGATTTTAAACATGATCTCTATCTTCCCTTAAACTGTAAATCATATAACCTTTTATACACCCCGCTTTCAATTTTGAGAAGTTCCTCGTGCCTGCCCTGCTCCATAACACGGCCCTTGTCAAGAACGATAATTTTGTCGGCTTCGCGAACTGTGCTTAAACGATGAGCGATAATAAAAGTCGTTCTGCCTTTCATCAATTCGCGAAGCGACTCCTGAATGAAGTTTTCCGACTTGGCATCCAGAGCCGATGTCGGCTCGTCTAAAATCAAAATTTTTGGGTCGCGAAGAACCGCGCGGGCAATCGCGATTCTTTGCTTCTGTCCCGCCGAAAGTTTTACCCCGCGCCACCCAACAACCTGCTTGTATTTTTTAGGAAAATTTTCTATGAACTCCGAAGCATAAGCGATTTTGGCGGCTTTCTTGACCTCTTCTTCCGATTTATCAAAACTTCCGTAACGAATGTTGTTAAAAACCGTGTCATTAAAAAGAGTTACTTCCTGCGGCACAACTCCCAAAAATCCGCGATAAGTTCTCAAGTCAAATCGACGGACATCGTGTCCGTCAACCAAAACCCGACCCTTTTTGGGAAAGTAAAACGCCATCAATAAATCAATGATCGTCGTCTTGCCGACTCCCGACTCACCCACAAGCGCGACTTTTTGGCCTGATTCAGCAGAAAAAGAAACTTCTTTCAAAACTTCGCGCCCGCCCTTATAGCCGAATGAAACATTTTCAAAAACGACCTCGCCCTTTATGTTGCTCACAATAACCGCCCGCGCGGGAACATAAATTTCGGGCGGAGCGCTAAAAACCTTTTCGGCTTCAATCATGGCCACCGCGCCATTTGAAATTCTCTGCCAGTTGTTTCCAAGACGCACAAAAGGCCCGAAAAGCATTGCTGCGTAGGCGTTGAGAGTTACCAATTCTCCAGGAGTAAGATTGCCATGAGAAATTAAAAAAACGGAGTAAATAAAAATAGTAAGCTGGGTCGCGGTTACCAGCGCGCGCTGGGAAAAACTCAAACCGGCCCACAGCCGGTGAATTACAATCCAGCTTTTGGCAGCGCCCAAAAAGAATTTTTTAAAAATTTGCCTTGATTCGTGCTTTTCAGTCGTAAATTGTTTAACCTCTTTGATGTTGGACAAGACGTCGCTCGAATCCCCGTAAGCGATGTTGTAAGCACGATTCATTTTTGTTTGGAGCGGAGTAAGTTTTGGGGCAATAAATCTTAAAATTAAAAGATAAATCGAAATCGCAAAAAGCATTATTAAGGCAATACCCGAGTGAATAAAAAACGAAAGCGCGACCGCCGCCACAATGCTCAAAAACATAGGCAAGAAGCTTATTAAGACCTCGGCGATGACGTCAATTAAATTTCTTGCGTTATAGATTCTATTCTGCAATTCCCCACCTTTGGTTTTTTTATGAAACTCAAGCGGTTTTTCAATAAGACGCGAGTAAGATTCGGAAATATATTCGGCCTCCAATTCAGCTCCCAAAATACCCTGATTACGGTCAATTCTCCAAGAGAGAATATCCGAAAAAACATGCAAAACCAGCCAAAAAGAAAGAATTATAAAAACCGCTTCAAATGAGCCGGCGCCGGCCGCGACAGCGATTAAACCGTCAAAAAAACGTCCGGCAAGAAAAGGCACCATGGCATCAGCCCCCGCGACGATCAAAGAAAAAACTGCAACCGCGAGTAGCGTTTTTCTGTGAGGCGCAAAAATACGTTTCATTATAGGCGCAAGCTCTTTGAAAATCTGCCCAGCGCCCCGTTTTTTTGAGTCAGCTTTTACCATTTTTATATTATAACGCAAACGGCTCAACGGAGCACCCCGTTGAGCCGTTTGGCTACGAGAAGAAATTAGTAATGTTGTTCCGAAAATTTTTAGTGCAAACGTTTCAAAAGTTCTTCGGGACTTGAAACGACATCGTGGATAAACTTACGGCTTGAAGGTTCTTCGTAAAGGCCGTCGGGATAAGAGCCCATTAAAGTTTTGTCTTCAAGGGCGTAAATTGTTTTTCCGAGAACCGCGGCGGCAAAAAGCTCGCCGTTAGTATTTGCGCCGATATAGCCGTCTTTGTTAAAAATAAAACAGACATCGGCAACCATTACTTTTCTAAAAAGGTGGTCGTACACTTTTCCGGCGACGGTCGCGCGGTATAAATCGTCACGCAATCGGTCTTTCTCGGAAAGATGGGCCAATTCCAAATCGTCGCCGTCAAAATTGGGTTTTAAAATATGAATATGCGTACCCCTTTTTTCAGCGGCGTCTTTTAAATGATTAACAAATTCATCCAGCTCATGCCTGAAACGCTGGCTGGTGCAAAAAACAACTGAACGCATATGAAAGAATTATATCACCAAAACTTTATCCACAGCAATAAAAAAGCGAAAAAATGTCTTTTTTATTTGACTTTTTTATTAAAATATCTTAAAATACCGGAAGTTGTTCACAATAACTCAAAAGGAGGGATTCGGAAATGAACAACGAGCATTGCCCTGTTTGCCAAGAACCGGAACTTCGCGAAACCCATGACAATGGCGCGAGCCGAAAATGCGAACACTGCAATTGGTTTCCCGGGCTGTACGAAAACGAGGAATCGTTTTCCGAATGGATTGACCACGGAGTCGGCGACTGACTTTGAAAGGAGGGTTGAAAATTGAAAAAGGGTTGCGGGCCCAGGGAACTAGCTTTAAACCTTTTGCATCGCTCGCCTTGCAATATTCAGGTCGCGGCGGTTTTAAGCGACAGAAATGGAATTTTTGCCTGGTATTGGAATAACATCGGAGACGGCTTCGGAATGTGCGCCGAACGTAAAGCAATCAAACAGGCCAACCGAAAAAGATTAAAAGGCGCGATTCTGACGATTGCCGGAAGACGAAAAAGAAACGGCAGATTCGTTTTTTGCCAGCCGTG
Source organism: Candidatus Niyogibacteria bacterium (assembly GCA_016432485.1). NCBI lineage: Bacteria > Candidatus Niyogiibacteriota > Candidatus Niyogiibacteriota bacterium. Next base: position 784,099 of record CP066691.1, on the reverse strand, counting down.
CCTCCATTGTTTTAACACCGCAAAAAGGGCCGGGATAAAAATAGTTGAGCACACCACGAAAGATGGCAACTGGATAAATTTCCCGCTTCAGCTTGTCAAAATGGCTTGTATTGAACTAGACGGCGATATAACAAGAAGAAACAAAAAGAAAAATTAATCCCACTTGGCGGTTTAACGCCAAGTGGGGTGTTTTTTTAAATTAGGCCGAGTTTTTTCAAAATATAGTACCAAACCGGCTCAAGACCCATTTCCTGCTTCCATTCTTGATCGGTAGCTTTTTCAGCCGGGTTTTTGCCGAAAATTGCGACAGTAAGTTTGCCAACCTTATCATAAGATATGCCGTACTTCTTCATAAAGTATTCCGTCCGCGCGGCTATCTTTTGCAAGTCGTCTTTTGAAAACCAAACGGCTTTTTTGGCGTCGCTTCCGGCCCTTAACTCTCCCGACCAATTCAACGCTTCATACACTTTCCATAAATGATGCGTTCCGCCTTCGCGCTTGCAAGGATTATCTATATCTTCCTCAAAAACAATATTGTTCTTATCAACCCTTAATCCCACTTCTTCCTCCAACTCTCTTGTCACCGCACTTATGAAATTCGGATCGCCGTCCACATGCCCGGCTGGCAGAGCAAATGATTCGGGATAATTCGCCCGTTCAATTACGACAATTTTCTCTCCATCGCGGATTATCTCTCCGACCGAAGTATTGTCGCGGATTTTTGCCATTTTTATTTCCTCTTTTTTGAAGAACCTTTTTTAGTTTTTGCCGATTTTCTGGATTTTGGCAAATCATGAGCTTGGTCTTTTTCGCCTAAAAATTTCAGAAGCTGGTCCGGCCCCCTGAAAACCATGTTTGAATAATAGGTCAAAAAAGGGCTCATTGTTTCGCCTTTTGGATATACCAGCCAGGCCTCTTTATTGGTCTCATGGGCTTCGCGAAGCTCGTTTATAACGCCCGGCGAAAGTACGGGTTTCGGGAAATAAGCGATGACCCTGTCCACCTGCTTAATCAGCCAATACATATCGCGATTGACTATCTGATTTAAAACCTCTTCGGTTCTCATAGACGGCTTCCATTGCTCCACCATTTCAACTTCGCGCGGGTCAAAAATTACAAAATATTTTTCAAGTTTTTTTATAAAATTATCCACAATCTTCTGTCCCGCGGGATTCATAAAGTGAGTCAGAGGCATGGCGATATAAATCTTTTCCAAATGCGGCTCAAAAATCATGCGATATAAAAGTTTTTCGTTTGACTGGGAAGGAATCACGTAAAAGAGCTTCCTTTTCATTTCAGCCCAGGAGGCAGTCATCTCAACATCCACATTTCGCCATAAAAGTATTTCATTATAAGTCAGTTTTTCTTTCTTCCATTGCTTGCGCCGCCGCAATTCGCGGTCAATGCCGATGACGTCGTCAACAAAAGCCAGAAACATATCGGGATTAAGCTGACTCACGTAATAATTGTCCCACGCTCTGACAAAAACATTTTTCCAGTAAAAGAAGGCATGGATATTTATGAAAACCACGTCGTTTTTTTTGAGTTCTTTCGGGAGCTCGCCAGCTATTCGCTCAAAAACGGCGGAACGAACCGCGCCTATGACCGACGGCGGGGCGTTTAAAACATTTTCCGGCGTAAAATTAACACCAATATGATTAGAGTGTTCCAGCATCATCTGGCCCACATGGTAAATTTTTACTTTTTTGCCGCTCGCCTTAGCCCTTTCTTCAAATTTTTGCAGATATTCTTTCCTGCGAGACCCCGAAATGGCGGTTGTAATGATTAGTTTAGACATATTTTAATTATAGTTTAAAACAAAAAAGAGGCCAGCGGCCTCTTTTTTCTATTTCTTTTTTTTGATGTTCTTTTTTCCGGCATTCCTTTTTCCGACAATAATCTGCCAGGGAAGCAAATCCAAGCCCGCGGTTTCGGGACTTCGCTTAAGCGCGATTTCCTGATGGCCAATGACATTTCCTTCTTCGTCCACAAGCTCGATGACCTTCATGTAATATGGAGTGTCATACGCATCGCCGCTTTTTAGAATCTGCGCGATCTCATATGGCCTGTTCACCTTCCACTTGTATTCGTCTTTGATGTCTTCAAAAACGCCATCAACCGCTATGTCTAAATGTTCGGTCAGATGCGAAGCTCTGATTAATGTCGAAACAGTTGCGGAGTAAATCCAGTAGCGAAGCTCATTTTTTTCTTCCCACTGACCATTCTCCACTTTAATCTGCGGAACGCGCTGAATAAACCGGGTAATTGAGTAATTCAATTCCCCGAGATGCGCGCCCCAATAGCCGTATTTTTTACTGACTTCATAAATCGCTTCGGCTAACTTCCATTCCTCGCCGTCGCCCAACATTCTGTTGGCTGAAAATAAATCATCCAAGTGAATCGCGACTTCATAAAAAATATTCGCGTAGACCTCCGATAGCGCCTCATTATCCACTATTCTTTTAGCGGCTCTTTGCGCGAGCGCTTCAATATGAGGATCAAGAATTTCCCTGTCATCCGCCGGCGGGTTCGTTTTTTTGCTTGGAACGTACGGCATTTTGTTTTTCCTTAAATAAAAACTCCTAACACATCTTAACAAAAACCCCTTGGTGCGCAAGGGGCTTAAACTTTCTCCAAAATTACAAACGAGTAGGAATATTGATTTTTTTGGTCTGGTTCGTGGCGCTCGCGAAAAACTTCACGCCACTCGTTTCGGTCAAATTTCGGAAAATAAATATCGCCCTCAATGCCGGCATCAACCTCCGTCAGGTAAATCCTCGAAGCAACGGGCAAAAATTGTTCATAAGTCATCCCTCCGCCGATAACCATCGCCTCTTCGACATCCCCAACCTCTTTCAGCGCATCCTCCTTGGAATGGACGATAACACACCCCTCGGCCGTAAAATTTTCATCAGAAGTAAGAATAATATTTTTTCTTCCCGGAAGCGGACGACCGATTGATGCGTAAGTTTTTCGGCCCATAATAATGGGCTTGCCCATCGTAACCTCTTTAAACCTTTTGAGATCCGCCGGCAAATGCCACGGCAAAGAGTTGGTCTTCCCGATAACGCCATTTTTAGAAACTGCCGCAATAAGAGAAATTTTCATGGTCATATCCTCACACGGCCATTTCGGCTTTAATCGGCGGATGATGCTGATAATCAATAAGCTTGATGCCGTCCATCGTGAATTTATCAATATCTTTTATTTCAGGATTCAACCAGAGTTTCGGCAACGGGTAAGGTTCTCGAGAAAGTTGTTCGCGCACCTGATCAAAATGATTATGGTAAATATGAGCGTCGTTCAGCGTCAGTATGACTTCGTCCGGCTCTAAATCTGTCGCTTGAGCAACCATATTCAAAAGCAAGGCGTATGAAGCGATGTTAAACGGCACGCCCAAAAACATATCGCATGAGCGTTGGGTCATGGCCAAAGATAATTTGCCTTTGGCCACAAAAAACTGAAAAAGCATGTGGCAGGGGGGCAGAGCCATCTGGTCAATCTCGGCCGGATTCCAGGCCGAAACAACGAGACGACGGTCATAGGGGTCTTTTTTTATTCGTTCTATGATATTTTTTAACTGGTCAATTTCAGCGCCGTCCGGAGTTTTCCACGACCGCCATTGCACGCCGTACACTCTGCCGAGGTCGCCCACAAATCTGGCTTTTGGCTTCCAAAAAGACGCCTCGGCGTTTGCCGTCCATATTGTCGTTTTTTCGGGAATTCTCGTCCCGTGAAGAATCTCGGCAAGCCGCCTCTCATCGCTTGAGCCCTCAATAAACCATAAAAGCTCGCTTGCCACACTTTTGAACGCGAGTTTCTTTGTGGTCATCGCCGGAAAGCCGTCTGACATTTTGAATCTTAACGGCAAAGCAAAAACCGCCCGTGTGTCTATACCTGTGCGATTCGGCTTGTCCACGCCGTTTTCCATCACATATTTAAGAGCATTAAGATACGCTTTCATGTTATTCTCATTTTAAGGTGTTTCGCCTTTATTTCACAAAAAAATTCCCCAATTGCTTGGGGATAAGTGTTAAGAAATGTTTATTTGGTTTTTGACAAGAGGGGCCCCGTATGCCTTTTTACATCTTCGTATATCTCATCAATGCTTCGAGACGCGTCTAAAACACGCCATTTCTCCGGTTTTTCTTCGGCCTGCTCCAAAAAGGAGATGCGAACTCTGTGATGAAAATCCATTCCCAACTTTTCAAAGCGGGTCAGCATCTCGCCCCGCTTTTTTGCCCTGTCTTGCAAAATTTCCGGGTCGCAATCAGCTAGAATTACCAAATCCGGCTCAATCCCGCCCCGGGCTTCGCCACTTTTACGCTTTATCTCGGTGATATCATAGCCACGGCCCGCGCCTTGATAAGCGATTGTTGAATATTCGTTCCTGTCGCAAATGACTATGGCACCCCTTTCAAGAGCCGGTCTTATTACTTTTTCGTAGTGAATTCTTCTGTCTTCGCAAAAAAGGTCGATTTCTTCTTCGGGAGTTATGTTGCCATGCAAAAGTTTTTGCCTGATTTCAACGCCTTCAGGCGTCCCGCCGGGCTCTTTGGTCCAGATGACATCAAGTCCGCGCGCTTTCAAATCCTCGTAAAACCGTTTGGACTGAGTGGTTTTTCCGCAAAAATCCCCGCCTTCAAAAACGATAAAAATTCCGCGCATATTACGCTCCCATTATAGCAAAGAAACCTGTAAAAAGTTTAGTGCGCGTACAAAAAAAATGAAATAGATTTAATCCTTTATTTCAATGCCCATTGAGCGGGCAGTGCCCTCCACAATTTTAATAGCGCCTTCAATGTCATTGGCATTTAAATCCTCCATCTTTTGCTCGGCGATTTCCCTGATTTGGGCTTTAGTCGCCTTACCTACTTTTCCGGTTAAAGGATTGGCCGCGCCTTTTTCAATGCCCGCCGCTTTTCTAAGCAAATCCGAAGCCGGCGGAGTTTTTAATTTAAAATCATAACTGCGGTCTTCATACACCGTAATTTCAACCGGAATAATACTGTCGCCTTTTTCGCGAGTCGCTTCATTGAATTTACTTACAAATTCGCCGATATTTACGCCATGCTGTCCCAAAGCAGGCCCAACCGGAGGCGCCGGCGTAGCTTTGCCAGCGGGTATCTGTAATTTAATTATTGTTTTAATTGGTTTTGCCATAATACTTTATTTATAGTTTTTTTATTTGAAGAAAGTCCAGCTCCACCGGCGTCTCGCGTCCGAAAATAGAAACCAGAACCTTTACCTTGCCTCTGGCTTCGTCAACTTCCGCCACCTTGCCCTCGTAATCTTTAAACGGCCCGTCATTGATTCTTACGGTATCGCCGGCCGCGACATCAATCATATATTTAGGCTCGCCGGCCTGCATTCGCTGAAAAAGAGTGTCAACTTCTTCACGTGAAAGCGGAGTGGGCGTTATGCCTGAACCAACGAAACCGGTAACGCGTGGAGTATTGCGAACTACATACCAAGAATCATCGGTGACAATCATTTCAACCAAAACATATCCCGGGTATATTTTTTCTTCTTCAATCCGCCTCTTTCCGCCTTTTATTTTTATTTTCTTTTCCTTGGGAACAAGGATGTTAAAAATTCTGTCTTCATAGCCAAGCGATTCCACGCGCTGTTTGAGATTTCGAGCTACGGCGTCTTCGTAGCCGGAATAAGTGTGCACCGCGTACCAATTTCTGCCGTATTCCCCAGTTTGTTTTGCCATATTTGCTTAAATTTTAGAATGATAACGAATAAAATTTAATTGCAAATATGAGCACCCCGCGCAAACTTTGCCGTTTTTAATCCCGCGGCGCGCGGGCACGAATAGCGCGTCCCTTAATGCGCGAAGCGCGCCGCCAACAAAAACAAGCCGTTTAAAAGTAAAAAAGTTTAAAAGTTTAATTTTTCGCAAAGTTTGTGTCAGGGTAGCCATATATTTGCTTAAATTTTAGAGTGATAACGAATAAAATTTATCCGCCTAGAGCACGAATTTTTCCAAAATATTTATAAAAATAAAATCCAAAAAACCCAAATAGGCGGCAATTCCGGCTGAGACGGCTATAACCAGCAAAGTGAAACGAATGGTCTCCCGACGGGTAGGCCAATTAACATTTTTTACCTCGAGTCTCGTGGATTTAAGATAATCAATAAGTCTTGCGAAAAAACCCATATTATTTTATACCGATGCGGATAAACTTCTTCTAAAAAACCCCCCGAGGGGGTTGTTATTTTGATTATACCAAATAACGCCTTGCGGTCAATAGCCGTCCATTTTAAAATTAGTTATCCCTTATGAAAGATAAAAACCAGAGAATAAAATATGGCTTTAAAAAAATTCTGACCGGTTCAGATTTGTCATTAAGAAAACTGGCCATTATGGAGATTGACAGCGGCATTGCCGGACCCACTGTTTGGATTACCGCGGCGGTCCACGGAGATGAAGTCGGAGGCGCGGCAGTCATTCACGAAGTCGTAAAAAGTGTCCGCCAAAAGCCCCTGCTGAAAGGAGCGCTCAAAGCAATGCCTATAATGAACCCCATAGGATTTGAAGCATCTACGCGCAACATATCGGTCATAGAAGAAGACCTGAACCGCTCATTTCCCGGAGATAAAAACGGGCGCCTTTCGGAGCGCATGGCCGAAACAATTTTTTCCACTATCACTTCAACAAAGCCGCAGCTTGTGCTGGATTTGCACAATGACTGGAATAAATCAGTGCCATATCTGCTTATTGACCCCTACCCGGGCAAAGAATTTAAAACGACTCACTACATCGCCAGACGCCTTGCTTTTACCAGCGGTTTTTTGATGATCCAGGAAGAAGACGAATCAGATTCATTCAAAACTCTTTCGGGCAGCATGATTAAAGCGGGCATTCCGGCTTTAACCCTTGAGCTCGGCGAATCTTACGTGGTAAACGAAAAAAATGTCCGCGACGGAGTTTCGGCGATATGGCGGATACTATCCGAATTAGAAATGGTCAAGCCCGATCCAGCTCTTGAATTATTTTTCAAACCGCCGAAAGAATTTTTGAACAAAGCGCTGTCATATTATGACGGACCAAAAAGCCAGACCAGCGGATTAGTCAGATATTTCACCAGGCCCGGCGAAATTATCAGAACCGGAGAAACGATAGCTAAAATTTACAATGTATTCGGCAAACTCCAGGAAACGGCGGTCGCCGAAAAAGACGGCATAGTTTTGGGCTACCCGGATACCGCGGTTTCTTTTCCCGGAGCGCCGCTTGCCGCCTTCGGAGTTTTATAACAAAACACCTCAAGGTGTTAAATATCCAGATTCTGAACGTACTTGGCCTGCGATTGAATAAAAGCTTTTCGCGGCTCAACTATTGATCCCATCAATATGTCAAAAGTTTTGTTTGCTTCCTCGGCATCCTCAATGGTCACGCGCTTAAGGGTTCTTATTTGCGGATCCATCGTGGTTTCCCAAAGCTGATCGGGATTCATCTCGCCGAGGCCTTTATAACGCTGTATGTTGGAATCTTCCATGCCTTTGTTTTTCAACAATTTTTCTTTTTCTTCTTCGGAATAAATATAGTTAACCTCGCGGCCTTTCTGAATACGATACAGGGGCGGCTGGGCTATATAGAGATAACCCTGTTCTATGACGGGTTTGAAATAGCGATAAAAAAGAGTAAGAAGAAGTGTTCTGATGTGCGCGCCGTCAACATCGGCATCGGTCATTAAAATTATTTTGTGGTAACGAAGGCGCGTTACATCCAGATCCTCTGCCACCGCGGCGCCCAAAGCTATCACCAAAGATTTAACCTCCTGATTGGCAAGCATTTTATCAAGGCGAGCGCGTTCAACGTTTAAAATTTTGCCCCTTAACGGCAAAATTGCCTGCGTCCTGCGGTCCCGTGCCGATTTCGCGCTTCCTCCGGCCGAATCGCCTTCCACCAAAAAAAGTTCGGACTCCTCGGCGTTTCTAGACTGGCAATCGGCAAGCTTCCCCGGAAGAGTCAGGCCGTCAAACGCCCCTTTTCGTAAAACCGTGTCTTTGGCCGCTTTAGCCGCTTTGCGGGCGCGCATGGCCAAAAGCACTTTTTCAATAATAGCCCGGGCGTCAGACGGATGTTCTTCCAAAAAATCGGAAAACGCTTTGCCAAAAACCGTTTCAACCGCGCTCCTGGCTTCCGGATTGCCGAGTTTGGCTTTGGTTTGCCCCTCAAACTGCGGCTCGCGGATTTTTACCGAAAGCACCGCGGTCAAGCCGTCGCGAACATCGTCGCCGGTAAGATTTTCATCATCGCTTTTAAGAAAATTGTTTTTACGGGCGTAATCGTTAAGGATTCGGGTTAAAGCGGTCCGGAAACCGGTCAAGTGCATTCCACCGTCGGGCGTATTGATATTATTGGCAAAACTTGACTCGCGCGATTGCAAATCATCAACAAACTGCAGAGCGACTTCCACCAAAATGCCTTCGCTGTCTTTGGAAACATAAAAAATATTCTGATGCTGGGGCGTAAAACCGCGATTAAGATGCAAAACATACGAACGAATGCCCCCTTCAAAATAAAAAGAATGCGAAAGATAGTTGTACTCTTCCTCGTTTCTATTATCCTCAACTGTTATTTTCAGGCCCGGGGTCAAATACGCTTGTTCGCGCATACGGTTTAAAACCTTCGGCCAATCGAATTTTATTTCTTTAAAAACTTCCGGATCGGGGTCAAAAGTTACTGCCGTGCCGGAACCGGAACATTTGCCGATTTTTTTAACGGCCGACTTCGGTTTGCCCCGAACATACTCCTGAACCCACAAATTACCGTCGCGGCAAATGCGCGCTTCAAGCCATTTGGAAAGCGCGTTCACCACCGAAACGCCGACGCCGTGCAAACCGCCTGAAATTTTATATGACTCTCCGCCGAATTTTCCGCCGGCATGAAGCGTGGTCATCACCGTTTCCAGCGCCGATTTTTTGGTTTGGGCGTGGCGTTCAACCGGAATGCCGCGGCCGTCGTCCACAACCCTGACTTTATTGCCCTGCAAAAGAGTTACAGAGATATTTTTGGCAAATCCCGCCATTGCTTCGTCCACGGAATTGTCCACCACTTCCCAGATTAAATGGTGCAGGCCGTCTACACCCGTAGAGCCAATATACATTCCCGGGCGCTTGCGCACAGGATCAAGTCCCTCCAAAACATAAATGTCTTTGGCGGTATATCCCTCATTCTTCTCCTTTTTAGGAGAGATTTTTTTGGCGCTTTTTTTGGGCATTTTACATCTTAATTATAGCAGATTTATTGCTTCAAAACAATGCAAACTGCCGTTTTCATTGTATTAAAAATCCCCGTGCCGAGGCCGAAGCCGGGGCGCGGGGAGAAAAACCGAAATGCTAATCGCGCAGAGCCGCGGGACTACTGTCGAGCCAGATGCTGTTGATCCAAATGTAACCCCAGCTCCACGTATCACCGTTCCAGTAGAGGCATCGGATGACATAGCAGCCGGGCAAGGAGTACTTCGTACCCCAAAAAGAGATGTTGCGCGTGTTGCCGCGCTCGTCCCTCTTCCACTCCTCGGGGATGAGGTAAGGGTGGGCGAAAAGGTAGTCAAGAACATTGGCGTTCAGGACCGGCTTGCCCTCAAGCTCCGCATGGAGCTCCTTCCCCTTAATGACTTTACCATTGAGTTGGGACTTAGACAGATAGAATCGCACCTTCTTGGGGTCCCACTTGAACAAACCACCGCCCTTCTGGTGCTTTTCCACTCTCCAGCCGTCGGGAACGAACGGGTCGGCGTCCAGATTGATGACATGTTCCGTCATCTTGATTTCCGCTTGGCCGTTGAGAACCGACCTGAAATCGCCGAGTTTCGGGTACTGGCCGAGCATGGTGACTTCTTCGGGAGTAAATCCCTTCGCCTGCAAGGCCTCCATCAACTGGTGTGTCTGGCCTTCGGAGTATCGAGACATGTCTCTCTCCTTTTGGGCACATGTGCCCATCGTGTGTTTTGCCAGAGGACCGCCCCAATGGCGGTCATAGCCAGAAAACGCCTGAAACAAGCGACTTTTGGCTATAACCGCCAGTAAAAATTTCTAAGAACTATAAAAGAATTATACATCCGCTAGCTAGGTTTGTCAAATAGTCCATTATTTTACTCAATCCAAATGGTCAGATAAATCTGCTATCGCTACAATATCTGACCATTTATAGAATTTTTTATAGAATTTAATAATAGAATTTAATTAAGTGATTCCATGCGCTCTCATCACCTCACCTCCGCCTCAAATTGCTCCGCCGTCTGGCGGTAGATAAAGTTCTTTCCAAAAATACAACGCCCTCGGGTCGCAAGCGACCCGAGGGGCTAAGGGTTTTAGAATCAGAGTGACCAAAGTTCAGACAGTCACAGCGACTCAGGAATTGCGGAAGAAGACACAGTCGCCGTCGGACCACCAGTTCGGGCTCAGGACCAAGCAGGCGTCCACGCGCCAGCCGTCGTGGCCGGCGAGCCAGCTCACGCGGACAGCGCGGAGGACGCCGGGGATGTCGCGAACGCAAAAGGTGTTCGCGCGACCGTTGGTCAGAAGCTTACCTGCCTCGCCGTTCGGCTGACGCTCCATAAGAGCGTAGACCTGGGCGAGGCTCGTTTCCTCGAACTCGGTACCAATCTCTTCACGGATGTCGCGGTCGAACGCGTCACGAGTGAGTCTGGCGCAGCGAAGGATCGCCTCCTGAACCGGCTCCTCTGTCTTGCCCAGAAACCAGCACTTGAAATCCGAGCCCAGCCATCCGATTTTCACCCTTGCTCTCTTGCTCGTGTCCACCACAAACTTCTCGCTAGCGACGAATCTCTCGGCGATTGCGGGAACCGTGACGGTGCCGAACGGCTCAAGAAGCGGGGGTGTAAGGGGCGGGAGACCAAGAAAGCACCTATGGCTCTCGCGGTGTACTCCCTCCAAGTCGTCCACCGCGAGAAGGTCCGTGAAAGCCCCGGAGCCAAAGAGCTGTTCCTGCACCCATTTGGCTGACCTTCCGCTTTGTGATACGAGTTCCAACAGCTTCCTTCCTTGATCCAGGGTCGGTTTCATAACCGAGTCCTCCTCTCCGCCCTACGGCGGGATTTTGGCGTCGTCCTTGCCCCGCCCTATGCGGGGTCAGACGGACCATAAATGTTTAAGAACTACCTTTGCATTATACTCCAGCAACATGCTTTGTCAACCCACACACCCACTTTGCCATAGCGCAAGGCGCAAATTAAAAATGGCAAAGTGGGTGTGTGGGTCAACCCCGTCGCAATGGTTCAATAGCTTAACCCAAACGGCTCAACGGGACTTGCCGTTGAGCCGTTTAAATCAAATCTAAAACACCCAACATCACCTCACCTCCGCCTCAAATTGCTCCGCCGTTTGGCGATAAATTTCCGCTTGGATTTTATCAACTTCTTCCGAAACCAAAGTCCGGTCGGGTGCTCTATAAATTATGCGGTAGGTGTAACTGGTTTTGCCCGCGCCGAATTTTTCGGAATTTTCATATTTATCAATCAGCTTAACTTCTTCCACCAAATCGCCGCCCAAATCGCGGATTAAATCAAAATAATTATTGGGCACGAAATCGCTTGAAACCACAAAAGAAATGTCGCGCGTAATCGGCGGATATTTTGAAACCGGAACGAATTTTCGGCCAAGTTTAAGCTGACGCCGAACCCTTATGTCCTTGGACCACAAAAGCCGAATATCCGGCAAATCCATACTGATAATCGCGAGCCGTTCAAGCCCGAAACCGAAAGCCCAGCCGTTATATTCTTCGGGATCAACTCCGAGATTTTTTAAAACAACTTCTCTGACAACTCCCGCGCCCAAAACTTCAACCCAACGACCGCCAACCTCTATTTCCATCTCTATTGACGGGCTGGTGTAAGGAAAATCATCTTTATTAAAGCGGTATTTTATGCGCGCGCCAAAAATGGTTTTGGCTATTTCAACCAAGACCTCTTTTAAATCATCAGCCGTTATTGTTTTTTCTTTTTTTGGGGTCAAGTACCAGCCATCCATCTGATGAAAAACATTCATATGGTTTCGGTCTATTTCGTCTTTTCTGTACACTTTTCCGTAAGAAAGCGCGCCGACGGATTTTTGCCCAGCGATTTGCGCTTTAACTTTTTCGTTATTAAGCCAGTAATACCACATTATAGTGGTATGGGTTCTTAAAATATGATTATCGTCAATAAAATAAGTGTCGGAGCGTTTCCGCGCCGGATGGTCTTCAGGAAAATTAAATAAATCAAAACTGATGTCGGCAGGAACTATTTCCGGAACTTTGATATCGTCAAAATCAGATAAACGTTTAATTTTTAAAATTCGGCTAACAAGTTCCTTGAGAGGGCTGTCCGCCTCGCGCGACAAATCGGGCATATTAAGATAGCGTAAAAGCCGTTCGGCCTCAAAATCATCTCTACGCTCAAGATTTTTAATTATCTCTGTTTCTTCCAATGATTTAGTTTCAATGTTTTTTTCCGGCACAATGGATAAATTATATCAAAATTCCAGATCAAAATACAAAACCCCCGACCTTCAGGGGGGGGGTTTGGTTTTTTTTGAATTTCGGATTTATATTTGTGATTGATAATCAACTCGCGACCCCACTGAAGGATCGCCCAAAAGCACCTTGCGGAGGTTGCCCTTGTCAAAAATCCTGAAAACAACAATGGGAATACGGTTGTCCTTGACCATTGAAGCGGCGGTTGAATCCATTATCTTTAGGCCCCATTGAAGCATTTGTTCCGAAGTCAATGTTCGTAAAAATTCCGCTCCTTGTTCCTGCGGGTCTTTGGAATAAACACCTTCTACTTTAGTCGCTTTCAAAATAACGTCGGCTCTTAACTCGCATGCGCGGAGCACCGCAGCCGTATCGGTGGAAACAAATGGGTTGCCGGTGCCGGCGGCCAAAATAACTATTTCTCTTTTTCTAAGATGGTGCCTTACTTTTTGAGAAACATAGTACTCGCCAAAATCTGGCATTTGCTGGGCAATAGCGACGCGAACAGGCAAACCGAGCTTTTCCAATCCATCTTGAAGGCAAAGGGCATTGGCAACCGTAAGCAGCATTCCCATTTTATCCGCGGTTTCGCGGACAATGCCTGTCTTGGCCAACTCTTCGCCGCGAACAAGGTTGCCTCCACCCATCACTATGGCAAGTTCCACTCCAAGTTCATAGGCCTCTTTGATTTCATGCGCAACGAAAGAGACGTGAGAAGCGTTAATTCCATTGGCGCCTTCCCCGCTTAATGTCTCGCCGGAAATTTTCAAAATAGCTCTTGTGTAAATCGATCTGGTCAATTCGCCTAACGGCTCTCCTTCTTCGTCATGCATTCTAACAGCGCGATCGGGCATGCCCTTACCTCCAAAATATGGTTCAAAGGATTCTCAAAAATACTAGATAAATCCAGACCGGAAGTCAAGAGAGATGAATCAATGAGTGAAATATTCTAAAGCGCGGGTGACCGGATTTGGACCGGCGATCTCTGCCGTGACAGGGCAGCGCTTTAAACCGCTAAGCTACACCCGCATAATTTTCTTTTTAAAAATTTAGCATAAATCGGGGGCTATAACAAGCGCTAAAAAGTTTTCTTGCGAGGCGGCTTTGATATTTGATAAACCATTGACCTGCCGTCTCTGGTTTTTAAATATGGTTTAAGAAGAAAAAGAGAAGATGCTGAAATCAAGCTCAAAACGCCGCCGAGAACAAAAACCGAATTAAATCCAAAATTTTTAACCAGAATTCCGGCAAGGGCCCCGGCTCCGGCCGCGGTTATTCCGACTCCGACACTGCGCAGGGTCCATTCCATGTTTTCGCGAGCGCGATCAAGGTGCCGAGAAAAAATGGATAGATACGAAGGCACTCCGAGAGCATCGGCAATGCCCAAAATTCCTTCAAGAAGATAAATGTGCCAAACGTTTCTGGCAAAAATATATCCGAAGGCGACTCCGGCGGCGATAAAATAGCCGAGTATCAGCGCGTGATATTCATCAACCTCCCCTTCTTTTTTGTCCAAATATCGGGCAATCGGAATCTGAACGATTGACTTTACAATCCAATAAATAGCGGTGTAAAACCCAACCGTGGTTATGGTCGCGCCTTCAATCTGGTCGGTTACGAAAATGGCGAAAAGCGGGATGATGAAACTGTAAGCCGAAACAATCAGAATGTCGGCCGAGGTCAAAATATATATGGCGCGGCTGATCGTTGAAGACATTTTTTAATTATACCATTTCAGCCGGCGAGAAAAAGGTCAAAAAATCGCGGGGCCTAAAAATTCGAGATGGCGCCCCCATTTTGACGCACTTTCTCATAAAGCACGATTCCGGCGCTAACTCCGACATTAAGAGAATCAATGCCCTTACGCATGGGAATGGATATTTTTTTATCGCATCTGCTTGAAACTCCTTCCGATAAGCCCTCTCCTTCCGCTCCCAGCACAAACGCGACCGGCCCCAAAAAATTTTCGCCGTAATACGCCCCGCCCCCTGTTTGAACGCAGAATGTTTTAATGCCATTTTTCCGCAGTTCTTTCAAAGCTTCAAAAATGTTCATTTTAATAAGCGGAATTCTCGCGATCGCGCCCATGGAAAAATGAGTCGTTTCCTCGTTAAAAAATCTGTCCTCGTCTCCCTGAAAAATCAAACCGTTCACGCCGGACGCGAAAGCCGTTCGGGCAATCACCCCGATATTGCTCTCAAAATCAACCCTGTTAACAAGAAGAAAAAAGGGGTCTTGGTTCTTTTTGTAAATCTCGTCTAGAAGATCGCCGAGCGTCCGGATATTTTCCGGCACAAGAAAACCGACCAGAACTTCTCTGGTTTGCCCGCTTCTTCTTTTAGCCATTTTCCCGATGGGAGCCGTCACAATCCGTATTCCCCTGCTCTTTGCGAGAGTAATAATTTCTTTTGTCAGATTATCCTGCTCCAGATCATTGACTATTGAAATTTTATCAAAATTGGCGCCGCTTCGCAGAAGCTCCATCATCGCGTTTTTATTTCTAACTTTCAGTATTTTCATAAGTACCAGCGAGAGGAGTCGAACCTCTATTTAAGGCTTATGAGTCCCTCGTTCTAACCGTTGAACTACGCTGGCCCAACTTCGCTCTGGTTTACCACCAGAGCTTCGATGGACAAGGCGACTTTTCATATTTTACCCTTAAAATTTGCAAAAATCAAAGGGGGTTGTAAAATAATATCGCGGGGTGGAGCAGTCCGGTAGCTCGTCGGGCTCATAACCCGAAGGTCGCAGGTTCAAATCCTGCCCCCGCGACATAGTGAAATTTTTTACTTATGCGCCTCAAGAAGACGGCCGGCTTCAAAGAGGGTCTTTTCTTCAAACCACGGCGCTATGAGTTGTATTCCGACCGGCAATTTAACACCGTCGCGGGTAGCCGAGCCGAAAGGTAAAGACATTGCCGGAAGGCCGGCGAGATTGGCCGGCACCAAAAAAATATCTTCAAGATACATTGAAAGAGGATTATTGATTTTCTCTCCGATTTTAAAAGCGGGGTTCGGAGAAGCGGGCGCTAGCAGAACATCCACATCGCCGAATACTTTTTCAAAATCCTTTTTAATGAGCGCGCGCACTTTAGATGCGCGCGCGTAATAAGCGTCGTAATATCCGGCCGATAAAACATAGGTTCCCAAAATTATCCTGCGCCTGGTTTCCGGGCCGAAACCGGCCGAGCGCGTTTCCATATATTCGGAAAGTAAATTTTTTCCGGATTTATGAAGGCCGTAACGCAGGCCGTCAAAACGAGACATATTCGCCGAAACCTCCGCCGGAACAACGATGTAATAAACGGCCAGAGCGTAAGGAGCATGGGGCAAGGAAACCTCTTTAACTTCGTGTCCGAGCCCCCGAAATGTCTCGGCCGCACGATTCACAATCTCCAAAACATCTTTATCAATCCCTCCACTATAAAACTCCTTCGGTATTCCTATTTTCAACTTTTGGATGTTGGATGTTGTCCCGAACTTATCGAGGACTCTCGATGAAGTCGGAGGATGTTGGATGTTGGATTCAACACTAGTTGAATCTTTAGGATCTTTGCCTTTGATAATATCAAAAATAAGTTCCGCATCCTCAACAGTTTTCGTAATCGGCCCGATTTGGTCTAAAGACGAAGCCATGGCGATAAGTCCCGAGCGGGAAACAGCGCCGTAAGTCGGCTTAAGTCCGACGACCCCGCAAAATCCCGCCGGCTGTCTGATGGAGCCGCCGGTGTCCGAACCCAGAGCGGCTAAAGCCATATTCGCGCTAACCGCCGCGGCCGAACCGCCCGAAGAACCTCCGGGAACGCGCGTCTCGTCATAAGGATTTTTAGTCGCGCCGAACGCCGAATTTTCGGTGGATGAACCCATCGCAAATTCATCCATATTGGTACGGCCTAAAAAAATCGCGCCGGCCTTACGCAGTTTTTTAATGACAAAAGCGTCATAAGAAGCCCTGTAATTTTCAAGCATGCGGGAAGCCGCCGAGCAAATTTTGCCCTGAATTAAAATGTTGTCTTTAATCGCGAACGGAATACCCTCAAGCGCCCTCGGCTCCTCGCCTCTTTTTAAATGTTCATCAATTTTTTCGGCTTCATCAAAAACATCATTAAAGGTCTCAAGATACGCGTTTAAATTTTTATTTTTTGATTTAATTTCTTCGGAATAAATCGTAACCAGTTCCCTAGAGGAAATTTCTCCTTTATGCAAAAGGTTTTTGACTTTGGAAACTGTCAAGTAGATGAATCAAAAATTTCTTTCGGCCGGATGTCCTCTCTGAAATCATTAACATGAAAAACATGGCTTGTTTCGGCAACGCCCGAAACATTAACTTCTTTAAGCTTATCTATGTAACCCAGAATTGACTCAAGTTCTCGGCTTAATTCTTTTTCCTCTTTGGCGGAAAGTTTCAATCTTGAGAGTTCCGCCGCTTTTTTCACATCTTTTGGAGAAATCATTTTATCTATATTTAACCACAAAACTAATTTTCGTTGGCTTGCGGAAAAACTTTAAAAATTAAAGAGTTTTGAAACGAAAAATAGCGAGTAGGAAATTCCTGAGCGTAGCGAAGGAGGAACGATGGAGCGTTATTTTTCGTGAACAAAACGACTATAATTTTCAAGTTTTGAAGCGCTGTCATAAGAAAATTAGTTTTGTGGTTATCTTAACATTTTTAAAAATTCTTTTTCATCAATAATTTTAACTCCCAATTTTTTGGCTTTTTCGTATTTTGAGCCCGGATCGGAGCCGGCGACCACGAAATCGGTTTTTGACGAAACCGCTTCGGAAACATTGCCGGCAAGAGCGCGGATTTTGGATTTGGCCTCATCTCTGGACAGCGACCGCAAACTTCCGGTCAAAACAAAGGTCTTGGCAAAAAGCCGACCCTTGGTTTTTCCCCTCGCATTTTCAACTTTAACATATTTTAAAAGTTTTTTTAAAAATTCTTTGTTATGCGCGTCCCGAAACCAATTATGAATGCTTTCGGCCACAATCCCGCCCACATTCGGTATTGCTTCCAAATCATCTCTTGAAGCGTTTTGCAGGGCTTTAAGAGACGCGAATCGCTCGGCCAAATCCAGAGCCGTTTCTTCCCCGACATGAAGAATGCCCAGCCCCAAAATAAATCTAACCAAACCTATGGCGCGCCTGGATTGTATGGCTTTTATGATATTTTCGGCTGATTTTTCTCCGAATCTTTCAAGCGGCCGTATACCGCCTTCTTTCAACGCGAAAAGGTCGGCCGCGTCTTGAATCAGGCCGTTATCCAAAAAGGCGTCTATTATTTTGGGGCCCAGGCCGTCAATGTCAAAAGCTCCGCGCGAAGCAAAGTGATACAGCGACTCGCGGTGACGGGCGGAACATTTCGGATTAATACATCTTAAAATTACCCCTTCCCGCTTTAATTCTTCCCCGCAAACCGGACATTTTTTGGGCATACGGAATTCTTCCGTGTTTCTCGGCCTTAATTCTTTAAGAACTTTTTTAATATCCGGAATGACGTCGCCGGCGCGCCCGACAATAACAGTGTCGCCTATCCTCGTATCAAGCCTTTTAATTTCATCTTCATTATGCAGAGTCGCGCGGCTCACGGTTACCCCGCCTATTTGAACGGGCCTCAATACCGCGACCGGCGTAATGGCGCCGGTGCGCCCCACCTGCACTATTATGTCTTCAATAACGGTCGTTGATTCATGCGGAGTAAATTTAAAAGCAATGGCTCCGCGCGGAGTTTTGCCGACAACGCCCAAACGCCCGAATAAATCATTGTCGTCAACGCTAACGACTATTCCGTCTGTTTCATATTCAAAACGGCTCCGTTCGCTTTCTATTTTTTCGCGATATGAAAAAAGGGATTTCAAATCATGAAAAATTTTCGCTTTTTCGTCAGTTTTAAAACCGAGGGCCGACAATATTTCGTGTTCCTCGGAATGCAGAACCTGCCCGAAATCGGCAATCAGGTCGTAGGCGTGAAAATCCAGCCGGCGCGATTTGGTAATTGCCGAATCAAGCTGGCGGATTGAACCTGCCGCCAGATTTCTGGGATTGGCAAAAATTTGCTTGCCGGCCTTTTTTTGTTCGGCATTAACCTTGGCGAAATTTTTTTTGGTTATTATAATCTCGCCCCTCGCCTCTATAACTCCCTTTTTAATTATTTTTTCGGCTTCTTTACGGACGGCTTCGGAAACCTTGCCGCGAATTTCCAAACGCAGAGGTATGGCTTCAACCGTTCTGGCATTTTGAGTGACGTCTTCTCCGATTCTGCCGTCTCCGCGGGTTAAAGCCCTGTCCAAAACCCCGTCTATGTAAATCAAACTCATGGCTAAACCGTCAAACTTAAGTTCGGCAAAAAGAGCGGCACTCCCGGCGTCCCGTACAACTTTAGAATTGCGGGAAATCCAGTCCGTTATTTCTTCGGGCAAAAAAGCGTCTTCAAGCGAAAGCATCGGGACATTGTGCCTGACCTTTTTAAACTCTTTCAGGGCTTTTCCTCCCACTCTCTGCGTCGGCGAATCCGGAGTAATCAAATCCGGAAACCGGTCTTCCAGCTTCTTCAATTCGTGTTTTAAAGAATCAAGGGCCTCATCTGAAATTTCCTGCCGGTCCAAAACATGATAAAGATACCTGTGGTGATTTATCACCTTCCTCAATTTTTCTATCTGCTTCTGAGCTTCTATCTTATCCATTATTCTTTATTCTACTATAACCGCCGCAAAATTCATCCCGTTAGAAAGCCCTTTGTCCAACTTTCTTTAACATATTTTTATTTAGAAATATTATTTAATGTCTTTCTAACGGGATTCATTTTTTCCGGCTTATTTTGCGAATCCGGAAATTCATTTTAGGGTACGTTTGAATTTCCAGCGAAATTCAAACTCTAGTCCTGGGCGCTTTGTCCCGCAGCCGCGGGACGCCCTGCAAAGCGCCTGCGGAGCCCCTAAAATAAATCTTCCGGATTCGCTACAGTAAACTCGTCCTCAAGCGTCGCAAAATTGATTTTCGTTGGCTTGCGAAGGGACTTTGAAAATTAAAGAGTCTTGAAGCGAAAAATAGCGAGTAGGAAATTCTTGAGCGTAGCGAAGGAGGAACGATGGAGCGTTATTTTTCGCGAACAAAACGACTATAATTTTCAAGACCCGGAGCACCGTCATAAGAAAACAATTTTGCGACGCTTTGAGGATCTTGCGAGTTAAGAAAAAATGAATTTTGCGGCGTCTTTCAATAACGCACCTCCAACCCTCTTTCAACTTTCCTCCCGTTACAGGGACTATGGCCTATTGAAGTAATAATCGTCTCGGACGGAGATGATTTATCAACAACCACGCTGACGCAGGAACCGTTGGAAAAATTCAAATCAAACGAGCTTGTCGGCGCTCCTCCTACCGGACGACTTTCTCCAGCGCAAGTTATCGTGGAAGGACTTGAAGTTGAAAAACTGCCGGATGACCTATCCCAATAAACGGCGCACTCGGCTCCGGAGTCAGCGGCGAAAAAAGCGCTCTGCGAATCTCGGCCGGTTCCGGAAAGCTGAATCTGGCCGATAATCAGATTGGACAAACCCAGACTTAAAGCCAAAAAAGCCGAAACAAAAAGAACGGCGAGAAGCAGCGTAAACCCGCCGTTAATTGAAAATCGAAGATTGGAGATTGAAAACTTTTTCATCATGGCGCTAATTTTCTCTGAGAAACGGATGTTTGTAAGCTAAATTCGCTGACATTCGCGCCAACCCGCTTGGACGCTTTAACGGTTATAGTAACCCTCGGCTGTAAATTATCGCCTGATGGCGAACCGACAACGTAAAACTTTAAATCGTCAACGGTGATATCTCCCGAACTAAGGGACTGAAAGACAACGCCGCCATCGGATGATTTTTGAATCTTTGAATCAATATTTCTGTATATAACAGTTTGCCCGAGGGCGTTTTGAAAGGTCAAAGATGACTCACCCGACAGACAATCCGCAGGATCAACGCCGCCGCCCAAACCGCAATGATAAAATTCGCCGGTGCGAATTTCTTTGGCCATAATTTCCAAAGCGAAACGCAAATTATTTTGCAGATTAACCGACGATTGAATTTTTTTCTCAGCATTTTGCAAACTCAAAAATGAAGACACAGCAAGCAAAACCGCTACGGAGAAAACGCCGATAGCCACCACCATTTCCAATAACGTAAACCCCGTTATTTTTTTATTCGTATCGTTCGTGCGCATTCGTATATTCGTATCGCGTTAATTAAAAAGACAAATCAAAAAGATGTTCCTCCAAAGAAAAACCGCGGGTAATTCCTCCCTGGACCCAAGAAACTTCGGATGAAAGACTGATTTCTTGCGAGTTAATCGGAACAATGATTATTTTGCGAGTAAAGATCGTCTCTTGGCTGTCCGGGTCATAATCAAAACGGTTGCTAAACGCATCAAATCTCAGTTTCGGACAAGCGCCGGAACAGTGAACAATGCCACCCGGCGCGTACACATCAACATAACAGCCTCCTTCGCAGCCGTTAAGACCGCTTATCCAATTAGAACCGGCAAGAATATTGGCATCGCGCTTATTCCTGACGTATTCCACTCCTTCGCTTGCTAAAAAGAAAGCTTTAATTTGATTGCTGGCTCCGGAAGACGAGCGTATGCCGATTGAAGAAAGTGACAATACTCCGGCAAGAGCCAGCGACAATACGGCTATGGCCACTAAAGTTTCGAGTAGCGTAAATCCGCGCTTAATTGAAGATTGAGAATTGAGGATTGAGAATTTCAACATATTTATTCAATGGATAATTGTCCGGTTGTCCAAATTGCTATTTTCTTTTCCGCGCCGGTTGTTAAACGAACGAATATTTCAACATTCAAAAAAGATCCTTTGTCGGTAATAATGTAAATATCGGGATTTGGACGGGCGTACAGCACGTCAAGGCGAGTAATTGAACAATCCGCGCCCTCACCGGATTCGCCGCCGCATATTTTATAGATTTCAACGGGAGTATTGATAGTAAACGTGTCCACTTCCTCACTTGGTCCGTCGTAAAAACCATCCGGAGACGAAGTTTTATAATCCTGATCAATATCCGCGAAAAAAACATAAGATTTCGCGGGCAAGTTTTCAAAATGCAGGCCGTAAGCCGGAAAAACTTCCGCGCTAAACTCGCGAACCGCCAGCGCCGCGGACTCGGCCTGACGAAAAGAAGACGCCACCGCTTGCGCTGTCCGTGAAAGTTCAAGTCGCCTGGTGAATTCTGGAAAATCGGCCAGAATCAAAAGCGAAATTATCAGGACAACACCCACGGTTACCACGAGTTCTAATAGGGTAAACCCCGTTTTCATTTATTTATTATATCAAACTCGGTTGAAAATGACGATTTCTAACCGAGTAACGACAAATACCAAAATATAATCGCGTCAGCCCATAAATACGCGGCAAGCCCGCCCAAAAAAATAAAGGGAGCAAAAGGAACTTGCGTCCCGCTCAACAGCTTATAGCTTTTAGCTTTTAGCTTATAGTTATAAAAGGCAAGAATAAGGCCAAAGAAGGCCCCAATCCAAAAAGAAAAAAAGAAAGCGGCGAGCGTTTCGGGCCAGCCCAAAAATAATCCGAGGGCGAATGCCATTTTAGCATCCCCAAAACCCATCCAGCGGCCGCGAGAGATAAACCACAGGCCGCCGAAGAAAGCAAAAAGGCCGATTCCCGCGGCAAAATGTTCAATTAACAATTTCCAATTTTCAATGAAATCTAAATTTCCAATTATCAAAAACAATGCGACGGCTGCCGTTGATAAATAAACCAAATTATTGGGAATTATCTTATGGCGGAGGTCATAGACGGAAATAACAAAAAGCAGCCAGAAAAATAAGGCCGCAATTGCCCAACTGGTCCAAGTCGGACTTGGACCACTGGGAATATAAACATAAAGTATCAAAAACAAAAATCCGCTTGCGAGCTCAACGAGCGGATACTGCCAGGAAATTTTTGAGCCGCAGACCCGACACCGGCCTTTCAAAAACAAGAAAGAAAAAACCGGAATAAGCTCAAACCATTTTAGATTTTGCCCGCAGGAAAAACACCGCGACCTTGAAAACATTATCGGCTCACCGGTATTAAGGCGATAAACTAAAACATTGGCAAAACTTCCGAAAAAAAGGCCCAGGATAAAAATAAACGCATTCTCCATTAATAAATTTTACCACAAACAGAAATCCCCCGATAAAGCGGGGGATTTCCTGTCCAGAATCTGGAATCTAATTTACGGCGTTACATCGTAGCAATATCTGCTGGCTTCATCGGCGCAACCGTCAGCGTCCGGACCGTCAACTACATCGCCGTCAACATCGCGGTCGCTTTGCAAGGCCGGATTGGTACTCTCTTCAAGATTGGTTCCCACGTGGTAATAAAGACAAGTCTCCGTGGCCTCGTCGCAATCATTGCCCGCGCTGATAGTCGTAGCAGTATAGGCGTTATAAGGATAAGCCACTTGACCCACTGGGTCCGTAGGCACTGCCGGAATGTAATCGGGCGCGAGTTTAGAGGTCGCATCGGGATATTCGCCTTCAGTGTCAAAATAAAGTTCAAGCGCCAATTGCATTTGCTTTACATCGGCAACGCGGCGGGCGTCGCGCGACTTTCTGCGAGCGCTATTCAAAGAAGCAAGTACAACCGAAGCCAGAACGCCGATTATGGCGATAACCACCAGAAGCTCAATTAGAGTGAATCCCCCTCTTCCGCCCCCAAACCATTTCTTTTTCAAAAATTTAAACATAAAAAATTTAATAAAAATAAAAGCTGTAAATAATCGACCTTAAAATATCAATAATTTAATTATAAATTCTATTAACTTATAAGCAAACCCCTTATGTGTATAACGTTATATTCCGGCAGATATGCCGTATATCGGAACAAGTATGGCCGCCACAATAATGCCGACTCCCAATCCGAGAAAAACGATAAGCGCCGGCTCTATAAGACTGACCATCCTTTCAAGGGTGTTATCAACTTCGCGCCGGTAAAACCGCGAAAGAGTTTCCAATATTTTATTCAGCTTTCCTGTTTCTTCTCCAACCCGAATCATTTGGGCGACTAACGGCGGAATGTCTTCATAGCGCGCCAGAGCCGCGGAAATTGACGTTCCTCCTTTCACGGAATCGCGGGCCTCTCGTATTATTTCAGCATAAACTTCGTTGCCTACCACGTCAGCGGATATTTCAAGGGACCTGGCAACGCTTACGCCGCCCGAAAGAAGAGTTTGAAAATTGTCAGCAAAACGCGCCAGATAAATCTGGCGATACATATTTTTAAAAACCGGTATGGATAACTGAAGTCTGGACACCGACTTTCGGCCGGCAGGAGTAAGGCGCCAGCGCCAGACAAAAATCACGCCCAAAGCCGCTAAAACCAGAAAAAAAACGCCGAAAGTCCTAATAAAATCGGAAAGGCCAATTATAAATTTGGTGTAAATCGGAACATTCTGCTCAACTTCAAGAATAATTGAAGAAAGTTTTGGCACGACCACAACCAGCATTATGCCGACCACAACCAAAAAAACTCCGAGCACGAACGCCGGATAAATTAAAGCGTTGCGGGCCTTTGACGTAAGGTCGTAAGAACGTTCAAGATAATCGGCGAGATAATTCAGAATGTCATCAAGTTTTCCGGATTCTTCCCCGGAACGCGCCATCTGAATATAAAAGTTTGAAAAGATGTCCGGATGCCGAGACAGTGCTTGAGAGACCGGAAGTCCGCCTTGAATATCGTCGGCGATCGCGCTTAATTTTTTTTTGAAAGATTCATTTGACGCTTCACTCATTAAAATCCTTAACGCGTCAACAACCGGCACTTTTGCCGAAAACAAAGTGGCCAATTGCCTGGAAAATATGACGACATCGCGGTCCTTGACCCGTTCAAAAAAAGAAAAAAATTTTCCAAAAAAAGAAACGGCTTCCTCCGCCGACTCCAGAGAAACTATAATCAGCCCCCTCCTTTGAAGAGCCGACACGGCCAAATCCTGGCTCGCGGCTTCAACCGTCCCCGTTTTCTCCTCGCCTTGCGCGGTTTTTGCAGAATAATTAAAAATCATCTCATTAAATTTTCAAGACCGTGGGCGTTTAACGAATAAGCGCGGGCTGTCTCCATAGTCACCTCGCCTTTTTGAACCAAATCAATAAACGATTGATTCAAAGAGATCATTCCGGCTTCAGAACTGGTTTCTATGTATAAATCTATTTCGTGTATTTTGTTTTCGCGAATCAGATTTCGCACCGGAGTGTTGGCAATCAGCAATTCGTAAGCCGGAATGCGGCCGCCCGATACCCGCGGAACAAGTCTTTGCGAAAAAATGCCCAGCAATGAACCGGCCAACTGCGTGCGTATCTGATTCTGTTGTCCGGGCGCGAATGTGTCTATAATGCGGTCTATAGTTTGCGAAGCGCTATTAGTATGAAGCGAGGAAAGCACCAGATGACCGGTTTCAGCGGCAGTCACGGCCGCAGAAATTGTTTCCGGATCACGCATCTCGCCAATCATGGCCACATTGATATCTTCACGGAACATTGACCTTAAAGCAGAAGCAAAATTCATAGCATCCCGCCCGATTTCGCGCTGGTCTATTATTGATTTATCCTGGGTGAACAAATATTCTATCGGGTCTTCAACCGTAATGATGTGCTCGGCCCTTTCACGATTTATAATATCAATCATTGAGGCCAGGGTCGTGGACTTCCCATGTCCGGTGGGGCCGACAACCAGAAAAAATCCCTGTTCTTTACGCGCGAAGTCCGCGAGAATCGGAGGCAAATTCAAATCAGAAAGTCCCAAAACTTCAACCGGAATCAGACGGAAAGAGGCCGAAATAAATCCGCGCTGGAAAAAAATATTAACTCTGAAACGAGCCTTATCTTCGTAGGCATAAGAAAAATCAAATGTCTTTTGTTTCAAAAACTCGCTTTTTTCCTCCGACGTAAGTATTGAAAAAATCATGCCCTCGGTATCGGCCGCGGTCAGTACCGGATACTTAACCAAAGCCGTAAGCTCTCCTGAAATTCTGAGAGTCGGATGACGGCCGACCGAAAGATGCAAATCCGACGCTTTTTCTTTAGCCGCCAGTGTTATGAGTTCTTCAAACCGTTTTTTGTAATCGTCAGTCATACTATAAATTTGAAAGGATGCTTTTAACCTTGGCCACTATTTCCGACGGCGTGTGATGGGCTTTAATCACATAATCCTTAGCGCCCATAGCCAGCCCTTTTTGCACGTCCTCTTTTTGGCCGAGATTGGTCAAAATAACCACCTCAGCACTCGGAGCAAGATTCTCTTTTTTCAGCTGTTTTAAAAATTCAAAGCCGTCCATTCCGGGCATAACTATATCCAAAAGTATGATGTCGGGACTAAATCCGTTTTTTATTTTATCCAAAGCGCTGGGGCCGGAAATAGTCACTTCAATTTCAAAGCCCGATTCGCGGAATTTAATCGCGTACATATCCAGTAAAAATTCATCATCATCTACAATAAGTATTTTTTTCTTTATTTCATCAGTCATAATGCTTAGAATTTAAGGTTTAACCTGCTGCCAACCAGCCGATTTGCCGGGTATGGAATCAGTTTCTAAATTATAATGCAAGGTGTAATCCAGCCCCCCGGATTCGTAACAATATACATAAGAGCCTCCGGCCAGACACGTGCCGCTGCCTCCGCCCAAAGGATCAATCGCGACCGCGCCGACAGCGCCTTCGTCAAAAAGAGCTTGCGACAAACAATCGCTTGCGCCGTTAATTACGCCGAGAGAACAAGACGGAAACTGACGGCGATTAATCTGGTAGACGCCTAAAGAATTTTGAATTTGCTTGACATCCTCTTCGCGCCTGGCATCTCGGGAACGAGTTTTGGCGTCACGCATTAAAACAAAGACAAGAGATAAAATAAAAAATGCTATGGCCACGACCACCACGAGCTCGATTAAGGTGAACCCCATTATTTTTTTATTCGTATCATTTGTGCGCATTCGTGTATTTGTTTCGCGTTATAATTGCGCCAACTGCTCAATGCCTATCTGGCCTTTCAGCACTTTAAGCACCCCGTCTTCGCGCATGGTAATCATTCCCTGGCGCCGAGCTTCACGTTCCAGATTTTCAGTGCTTGGTTCGGTCAAAATAACTTTTTCCAGCTCTTTACTCGCGGCCAAAACTTCAAAAACTCCTATTCGCCCCCTTGTTCCCTTGGGGCACATTGCCGACGGTTGGGCTTCATAAATCTCTTTCGGCATTTTTATGGTGCTTTTGGTCGGCTCCGGAACGTCTTTCAATTCATCCTCTATTTTTTCTTTCAGATTGCCGGCTATTTTCATGGGACGGCGCGAATCCGGACACAAAGTCTGGGTCAATCTTTGAGCTATTACCGCAACCAATGTCGGCGCTATCAGATACCTATCTATCCCCATATCTACCAATCTTGGTATCGCGCCTACGGCATTGTTAGTGTGCAGAGTTGATAAAACCAAATGTCCCGTAAGCGCCGCGTGTATAGCAAGGCCGGCTGTTTCTTTGTCCCGAATCTCTCCTACCAATATTATATCAGGATCTTGGCGCAAAATAGAACGAAGGCCGGAAGAAAAATCATATCCTATCTCCGGCCGCACCTGAGATTGGTTAACGCCGGCGATATTATATTCAATCGGGTCTTCAAGGCTTATTATGTTGTATTTCTCGTTATTGATGGTCTTAAGCATGGCATAAAGAGTGGTTGTCTTGCCGGAGCCGGTCGGCCCCGTAAGAAGAATCAGGCCGTAAGGCTCCTTCAAGGCATGCTCAATTACCGAGAAATTGCGGCCCTCAAGGCCAAGTTTTGTCAAATCAAGAGTGGCGCTTTCGGGATCCAATATTCGTATGGCGACTTTTTCCCCGAAAGCCGTGGGCAAGGTTGAAACTCTGAAATCTATTTCCCTCCCCTCAACTTTAGCCGAAAAGCGCCCGTCTTGAGGTTTTCGCTTCTCATCAAGCTTCATATTGGTCATTATTTTCAATCTGGAAACAATGGCCTCACGCATATTGAGCGGCAGCAATAAACTCGTATAAAGAATGCCGTCCACCCTGAACCTGACGCGGATCTTATCCTTTGCCGGTTCAATATGAATGTCCGACGCCCGGCCTTCAGTAGCGTGTTTTATTATCACCGCGACCATTTTGGTAACCGGCGCCTCTTCCACAAACCCCCCCTCTTTCATCATTTCTTTAGCCGAAACCTCCGGCTTTTCTTCCTGCAAAGCAATTTCAAATTCCGAAAGAACTTTGGTCACCTCGCCACCCAGACTTTTATATTCTTCCAGAATCTCATTTAAATCTTTCAGAGATATCGCGTAAATTTTAAAGGGCACATTGGTTTTTGAAGTTATGAATTTCAACGCCTCCCTGGCTTCGATATTCGCCGGGTCCAAAACCCCCACTTCCAAAACTCCGTCTTTAACGTCAAGCGGCGCGAATCTATAATGCTGGGCCGATTCTTCGGGAATGTATTTCAAAACATCAAAAGGGACTTTTCTGCCCTCAAGCTCATAGGCCGGCACGCCATAAGTTTCGCTTTTGGCTCTTAGGATTTCTTTCGGCGGCACGTTTTTAGCCGCGAGCAAAGACTCCGCGTCAGCCCGTCCGGACGCGGCATCTGTTTTTATCTGATTAGCATCGCTCTGGCTTAAAACTCCGTATTCTGCCAGGCGGTCAATAAAAGAAACATCAACCATATCTATTTAAAGTTATTTTTATAACGGAGCAAAGGGATTGGCGCGTCCGCGCAGTTCGGGCGCTTGGATATTCGGCGTAAAATCCTGCAAACTTTTATAAAGCGGATTATCAAGAATCCCTAAGTCAAATTTGAGGCCCTCCAAAGACTCCAGAAGCGTAAGCAAACTTTGCGAACCGACCGCCATATTGTTGAATGAAACGCCGGTTACGGGCTCCACCGGCCGGGAAGTAAAAAACCTGTACCAAATCACGGCCGAACCCAAAATGGCAGCCACAATCAGGATTATTAATATTGTTGAACGCAAATTGCCTGACATTATTTTTGAGTATAAGTTTTAGCTTCTAAATTGAAATCATAGAAACCGTCGCGGCCGGCAGTAAAGGACAATTTAGCAACGTCAATCAGCCGCAAACTGCGTTCAAGACGATTTAAAAAGCCAATAAAATTTTGGTAGCTTCCGGAAACGGAAATTGACACCGGCACTTCAGACGACCGCTCTTCGCGCGCCGCGATATTTATATTCTTCAACAAAAGCCCGCTTTCATTGGCCATATTAGACATCTGCACCACGAACAAACCGTGATTCGCGTTTTCCGGCAAGAAATTTTTAATTTTTTTCAGCTCTTGAGCCGAAATGGCATTATAGCTTGCTAAAAGATTATCGCGGGTTTTACGCAGCGTATTGAGGCGGGCAATTACGGATTCGTAAGAACTTTTTTCAACGCGAAGAACCTGTATATCGTTCCAGAGAGTTCTCCCCCAGAAAAAAAGCAGGGAGAGCGCCGCGAGCAATAAAATGATTGAAATGGCTAAACGCATCTTAATTTGTTGACGCTTGATAAAAAATAAGCTCGGGTTCGGCGGTAAATTTAACGTTGAAATTAACAAAACCATCCGAGGCCAGATTAAAATTGGAAAAAGAAACGTTTTTAATCAGACGGCTTTGCTCAAAAACCAAGGATTGCTGAGCCAGCGCCGCGTAAGACCTCGCGGTTCCGGACATCTGCACGCCGCTTTTATCATAAGAAAAATTAAAAAAACGCGCGTCTGAAATGGTATTCTCCTCCAAAAAATCAAAAAGTCTCGAAAGAGCCACGTGCTTATTAAGCAAATCTCCGGTTGAATTTATGGTTTTGACCGTTTTTTGCAATTCAATAATAAGCCCGGGTTCAAACTCTTTTTCAACTTTTTGCAAATTATTCGCGAGGGTTTTTATCTGACCCTCAAGATAACTTCGGTAAAAAAACAGGCCGAAAGACAAAAGTAATGAGAGTATGAAAAAAATCAAAGACAAACCGCTAAGCCATCCCAAACCTCTTGCCCGATAAGGCAATTTAACCGCCGAGGTTTTTGGAATAAATGTTGTCTGATCAACCATGTTTGATTATTGTTTCTTGATTATTGCTGTAACCCCCTTAGACCGAGTCCGATGGCTGTGGCAAACGCCGGCCCGACATCTTTTACCGCCGGCTGCACCAAAAGAGGATATTCCAGACGGCCAAACGGCTGGCCTATTGAAACTTCCAGACCAAAGCGTTCGGCTACTTTGTCCGCTAGTCCTTTCAGCATCGCGCCTCCGCCGTAAAGCACTGCCCTGCTTGCTGATCTGCCGGATTTAAGCCGGTAATCAACCATTAGACGGCTGGCTTCCGCGAGACACGCGTCCAAAATCGGCTCAATAACGCTTTTAAGCTCCAGATGCTCCGGTTTTGACGATATGCCGATAGCGCGCTTCATTTCTTCGGCTCGGGCGAAATCCACGCTCAGCGCTCCCGAAATAGCATCGGTTATGGCTTGCGCGCCGCGCTCATAAGCGTAAACCATCCGCACGATTCCATAATCAACTATGGTCATCTTCACTGATGAAGCGCCGAAATCCATCAAAAGCATGGGGGCCAAGTCATTACCGATTAACGAACGCGAAGCACTGAATATTTCTATTTCAAATCCGGCTATTTTGATTCCGGCCGCGGCCATAAAAGACCTGTATTTTTCAACGACTTCATTATGAATCGCGACCAAAAGAACTGACATTACCTTTTTTTTCTTAACCAAACCTTCGTCATCTCCTCCCTCGTGATTTACGGCAAATGTTTCGGGAATTACCCACCAATCAAGAATCACCTCCGAAAGCGGAACGGGAATGTAGCGTCTTGCCTCAAATTTTATAGCCTCGCCCACTTCTTTTTCACTCATCAGCGGCATTTCAATTATGGTGACGAAACTTGAGCGCACCGGTATTCCGACAATGGCTTCTTTGGATTTTGCGGACGCTTCACGCATCAGGTCTTCCAAAGATTCTTTTGCCTTGATTTCAACCAGCTTGCTGACTCTTCCGACTTCTGTTCCGCCGTAAGGACCCAGCGCCAATTCTCCGTAAGTCATCAGCTTTGCCCGCTCTTGGTGTCTATGGAGCTCAACTAATTTAATTGAAGAAGAGCCGAAATCAATACCCAAAACGCTCTCGCCCTCCTTTTTCCAGGGCCAAAAGCCTGACGGCAATGACAGATTCTTGAAAAATGAAATCGCGGACATGCATATCCAATGGCAAAATTATTCCGACCCCCAATTCTGCTGGGCTTTGCCTACTTTATTATATCATAGGATAATCGCTATTGATGCCATTGTTTATCCACAAATCAATATTACGCGCGCAACGCATCCTTAGTCCCCATAAAATTTGGGCTTTTTTGGCAGAAATTCTATTCCCGCGTTCCTGTTTCAGCTGCGGCGCAAAAGGAAAGTACTTGTGTTTGAAATGCCTGACGGAAATCCGCGATCCCGACATTTTCTATCCGAAAAATATGGATTTCGCCTTGACCTCTTTTTCTTACCGCGAGCCGGCAATAAAAATGGCTTTGCGTAAATTAAAATATTCATCGGCTAGCGACATTGCCGAGGAGCTTGCTGAAATAATGGCTCAAGACTTGAGACCGTATCTAAAATACGATCTCAAGCCGATCATTGCCGCCATTCCAATGACCGAGCGAAGAAAAAGAGCCCGCGGTTTTAATCAGGCCGAACTTTTGGCTTGCCATCTGGCAAGAATTTTAAATCTTGAACACTCGCCTATTTTGATTAAAGTCCGCGAAACAAAACCGCAGGCCGAAATTAAAAACCGCGCCGAACGCCTGGAAAATATTAAAGGGGTTTTCGCGCTTAAAGAAAACTTTTCTCCGCCGAAATTTGCCGTCATAGTGGACGATATTTATACTACGGGCGCGACAATGGCAGAAGCTGGCCGCGTTTTAAAAAAAGCCGGAGTTAAAAAAATAATCTGCGCGGCGGTCGCCAGGTAGTGAATTTCGGAATACATTGTGGCTTTGACTTGTTTTCCTTTTATTATATAATTGGGAATATAATCGTATGCGTAAAATCATTTTAAAAAATGTTATCTGGAAAGAAGGCAAAAATTATGTTTCGTGGAATCTAAATACGGGAATTTCCAGCTTTGGCGACACCAGGAAAAAAGCTTTTGAAGCTTTGCGGGAAGCGTTAGAACTATATTTTGAAGACATTCCTTTTTCCAAAGCATCTAGTGTGGAACGACCTGATATAATTCCGCTGGAACTCCAGCATGCCTAAACCGGTAGATTTAAGAATTATTATTAGAGTTCTTAAAGTTAAGGGCTTCTTTTTCGTTTCGCAGAAAGGCGCGCATGCTAAGTTTCGTAAACTTGATTCACCAGCAAAAACTGTCATCGTGAAAATGGCCAAAAAGCAAATTCCGTATGGGACTTTTCGGTCAATTTTACTTCAGTCGGGACTAAAAGAATCCGACTTTAGAAACAAATAAAAATCCGGCGCGAGCAAAATCAATTAGTCGGATTTTCACTACCTGGTTGCGAGGTAAGAAAAAGTTGCCGCCAAACGATAATTTTTGTATGATTCAAAAGAACTTGGAAGCGTGCCGGAGCGGTTTAACGGAGCGGATTGTCCCGAAAAATAACGAGTGAAGCGAATATATTTTTCGAGGATCCCGTCGGAATGGCGGTGGGTTGGCTGAGCGGCTTAAAGCAGTGGATTGCTAATCCACGGGCGTGTAAAAAGCGCCACAGAGGTTCGAATCCTCTACCCACCGCCATTCTTGCGGGACTAATCCGTGGGGGTCTAAAAAGCCTCGCGTGGGTTCGAATCCCACCCCCTCCGCCAATAGAAACTTCACGATTTGAAAGGGCTTTTTTTGGCGAAAAGGAAAAAGATTTATCAATGAGAGCAAAAGAAATTTTTTCATCTTAATTTTTTGAAAACAAAAACTCGAAAGAGTTTCTGTTTTCGTTTGACAATTCATTAAACATAGTGCTAGACTGTTAGCCGAGTAGCACATTTCCAATCAAGAGAGGGGGTAGGGAGGTCAAATGAACAAAAAGAATCTCAAACGGTTTTTGGAAAATACTTACGTAATTTTTATTTTTTCAGTATTTATGATTGTGGTATGTGTTTCTGCGGCATCGGTAACAGTATATAGAGCGGTTAAAAAGTCTTTCGACTGAACTAAACGCGCGAAACCAGCCGGCTTCTTTTTTGGGGCCGGCTTTTGTTTTATAATCTAATAATGGGTGATGACGAACGAAAATTATTGACGGAAAACCTGGAGCTGTCGCGAAAAGTTCTCGGCATAGTGAAAAAAATGGAACGGAGGATTTTTTGGCAAAGGGCCTTGAAAACGGCAAAATGGGTCGTTATAATTGCCCTGACCATCCTTGGCTTCTGGCAGATACAGCCCTATCTCAATAACGTTTTGAATTTATATCAAGGGTTGTTGGGAACATTAAACCAAACGCAGGGCATCCAAAATAACCTTCCCGCAGAACTTCAAAAATTGCTTGTGCAATAAATAGGGAGACGTGGCTGAGCGGTTGAAGGCACCGGTCTTGAAAACCGGAGTATCCGAAAGGGTACCGGAGGTTCGAATCCTCCCGTCTCCGCCAGTAGTTTTAGAAAATAGCAGTAAAAATTCCCTTATTTTACGCAACATTTCAAAATGGGAAAGTGGTAAAATGTAAGAACCCTGAAGGGATTCGAACTATACAAGAAAGATTTACATTTATAATACTTTAACTTAATATAAATATATGGAAAATCCTGAGCAAGCCCCCGATTCTCGTTCAAAGTTAGAACAAAAAGAGGGAAGATTTCATGGGGGAATAAAATTTCGATCGGAGCAACTCGGAGTAGATACTACAGTTCCGGAAGGAAGGCGTTTGCTTACTAGTCTAGTATTTGATACGGATGGAACGCCAAAAATTAAAAAAGGACTCTATGACAGTTCAAAAATACCGGAGAAGATAGACCCGGCTGATTTTGATTACGATGATAATGCAATGGCGGAATACTACGATTCAAGCCCTGAAATTTCTATCATTGATATTGATCCGACTAAGGCCGATGAGTTACTTGCACAACGACAGCAGGAGCTAGAACAAAGCCTTAAGGAATTTGATGCCCTGGAAGAGAACGCCGAAGATGAAATGGAGGGAGAAAAAATTGAAATGGCGCGCAGCCCAATTGAGCATGACCTCGAGCAAGTTAAAATATTTAGGACAAAATTAAAAAAATAGACATGAAAAATCCTAAATCTATCAAAAAGCTTTCTGGTATTTCACCAGAAAGATTGGCGGAACTTCGTCGTGTCACTCTGATAACCTCCACAGGCGCATCAACTCGTCTTGCGGGCTCAAAGCTGTCTGGCAAAGAAGTGGAGAGGGTGTTTAATACTGTTTTTGGGCAAAAATAGGAATATCAAAAGAGGCAGGATTTTCTTTGTATATTCGTCGCAGTTTGCATATAATTTTATCCGTACGAGCAAAACTAATGGTTTTGCGGGATACCACCGGTTCAAAGTTGCGGACATCGTCCCCGCCAGTTAGGAAATGAAGTCATTGGCTCGCCCGCTACGCGGGCTCGCCAGCCGTTTTTCGGGGAAATTTCAAGCCGTTTTGAATTCAGTAAGGCCAGAAGCGGGCTTTTCGAATTTTTATTGATTAAATTCATTTTATTTGGTGGTATTACATTAGAGATAAAATTCTCATATATCATAATACTACCAAAACTTTATTTATATGATAAGTGGAAAAACAATCAGCGGGAATATCAGGAAATTACGCGCTAAACTTGGCTTAACCCAAGACGATTTAGCCAAGAAAGCTGATATTAAATATACAACGCTTATGAAGGTCGAAAGTGGCACAGTTAATAAGCCGAGCGTCCAAACTATGGCGAAGATCGCTAGGGCGCTTGATGTTAATATAGAGGATTTGTTAAAATAATAATTAACTAACCTAAAAATATGGAACAAGAAATCTATAATAAAGAATATACTATTGGGAAAATTCTTTCAGAATCTTGGAAGAAATTTAAAGAAAATTTTCAGTTAATTTTGCTAATAACTTTAGTTGTTTACATACCGGTTAATATTATATTGGCTTTTATTCCCATTGATGCATTAATGGAACAATGGGGCACTTTGCGGGGTTTTAAGATTTACATGAAAGTTATTCAGATTTTTGAGGGCTTAATTGGAATAATCGCATCAATGGCAATTGCGTATATTATTAAATCCAAGATAGATGGGCAAACAATCAGTTTTGGCCAAGCACTTAAAAAATCCATGTCTAGATGGCCAGCAGCAATAGGAACTAATATCTTGTTTGGTATCTTTTTATTGGGATTAACATTATTGTTAATAATTCCAGGAATTATCTACTATGTTTACTGGTCATTCGTATTGTATATTGTTGTCTTGCAAGACAAATCTGGAAAAAGTGCTTTAGATTATAGTAAGGCCATTGTAAAAGGTAGGTGGTGGAAAGTCGCCGGATACTCTTTAGTATTTGGGTTATTGGGGTTGATTGTTGGAGTTATTGCAGGAGTGCCTTATTGGTTTCTACCCGATAACTTTGCTACAAGTATTGCAACAGACACACTAATTGATGTTGTATACTCATTCTTTACGGTTGTATCCATAATATTTTTTATTAATTTTGACAGTACCAAAAAAGAATTTGCCGTCAAAGAACAAAATCTGTAAGATTTTGTTAGCGGGCTAACGCCCGCGAAAAACTTGAAATCCTCCTTTCCGCTCCGGTCAAGCGCTTGATTTTTTATATACGCTATGCCATAATTGCCTCGGATATTGAAAACCAAAAACCCGAAAAGGAGAAAAGGTGAGCAAGCCCGCGACCAAATACTCGAAGATACTAGATGCGCTTAAGAGAAATAAAAAGATATTTTTTGAAACCGTTCTGTCAGAGCACTTGTCAACTGAATTTACTTGCTATAGCCAAATTGTTTATTGCCATGTAGCTCCCGTAAAGGGCACTTTCAAGATGGAAGAGCTTCAAAAGCTTATGGTGTCATTGATTCCTGGCTTGGAACCGACCCGCCGGGATAATTTCTACAAAGACAGCGGCATGCTACATTTTGGACGACTCTGCTTTGAAGAATTTATCGGCGAAGAACACTTTATTCGGACAATTACCCTAACCGATACAGACATGCTTCCCAAAGATTTCATCAATGGCGAACTGAAAATTGAACGAAGAAATCGAGTGCTGAGACGAATTATTGTGAAATTATTCCCCAACGTGAAAATTGCCAAGCACGCAATAACGGGCGGGGATAATCAGGTGTCAATAAAACCCGACCGCAAAAGAGGTGCCAAATGAAAAAAGAGGTCTGGCTGATATCGTTAATTGTCGGTCTCTTCGCGCTCGCCACCTCCGGCGCCACGTCTGAAATAAAAAAGGGTGATACCATAAAAGTCACCTCGCCGGAACTGGTAATCGTAAAAAATCTAAAACCGATAAAAAACGGGCCCGACGAATTTGCCTACGGGGACATGTGCCATCTTAAAACCGGCGGCAAAATCACCATCATTGCCGAGAACCGGGACCGCGTATTGGTTCGCTATACAATCAGTGGGAATGTTGAGGGCTCATCATGCCCCAATGATACAATTCTGTTTTTTCCAAAACTAAGATTTAAAGAAATGGCTGACGAACAGAAACGAGAAGTTCAAAAGATTTTGGAAGAAAAAAAACTGATTGAAGAGTTGCTCGGCCAATAAGCCGGGCTTTTTCTTTTCGCCGGTTGCGTTATATTTATATTATGGACAGTAATTCCGTTTTGTGGTCGGCGCCAGAATACGAACACGCGCCGAAATCCGCGGAGTGGTTTTGGATTTTGGGCGTTTTTACGCTGGCTCTGGCTATCGTCGCTTTGTTGATCAAAAACATTCTTTTTGCTAGTTTTATTGTGCTTGCCGGATTTACCATAGCGCTTTACGGCGCGAAAAGGCCGCGGACAATAAAATTTATAATAAACGCCCGGGGCGTTCAAATTGCCGACAGATTTTATCCGTATGAATCCTTGCGGTCATTCTGGATAAAATACGAGCCGCCGCGAAAAAAAGAGCTTGAAATAATATCAAAAAGAGTTCTAATGTCTCGATTTATATTGCCGCTCGGGTCGGCCGACCCTAATGAAATACGAGCTATCATCGGCCGCGCCTTGAAAGAAGAAGAAACCAAAGAATCGCTTTCGGAAATAATCGCTGAGCGTCTTGGTTTTTAGAAATGCCCTCGGCCTCACACCTACTTGACTTATGTATTATTTTTATATTTTGAAAAACACCAAAAACGACAATTTATATTTTGGTTACACTAGTGATCTTAAGAAAAGATTTACACAACACAACTCCAACGAAGTGCTATCAACCAAAAACAGAGGCGGGTGGCAACTTGTTTATTATGAAGCTTATTGTAATGAAAATAATGCAAAACACAGAGAATATAGTATAAAATTAAGGGGCAACGCATATTTACAGTTGAAAAGAAGAATTAAAGGTTGTATTACTTAAACCAAGCAGGTGTGAGGCCCTCGTCGTTCAACGGACAGGACGCAAGCTTGCGGAGCTTGTAATAGAGGTTCGATTCCTCTCGAGGGCACAATGGATTTTAACGACGCCTTAAATAATCATCTCCGCCTGACCGAAAAACAAAAAAACATTTTAGAGCGCGCGGGGTTTAAAACCGTGCGTGATTTACTTTGGCATTTTCCGGCCAGATACGAAAAATTCCATATTCCCAAGGCCGCAGCCGATCTCGCGGAAGGAGACGAAGCCGCCGTTTCCGGCCGTGTCATATCTTCAAAAACGCTTAAAACCTGGCGCAGAAGAATGGCGATTGCCGAAACGATAGTGTCCGACGGCACGGGGACACTTCGCATAACCTGGTTCAACCAGCCGTATATGGCCAACATTTTAACTCCCGAAAAAGAGTACTCATTTTCCGGAAAAGTGCAGCGGAATAAAAAAGGGCTCTACATGGCCAATCCCGACTATCGCGAAGGCGTAGTTCAATACGAACAAGAAAATAAAGACGGGCTTAGTCCGATTTATCCGGAAACCAGAGGTTTGCATTCAAAATGGTTCCAGTTCGCTATTAAAAAAATACTAAAAAACTTGCCGGCCGGTTTAAATGACCCGATTCCCGCGGAAATTTTGAAAAATTATAATCTGCCGTCGTTAAGGACCGCGCTTCTGGCAATACATCTGCCCAAAAAAGAAAAAATGTCCGAGGCGGCGCGCAAACGATTCGCTTTTGAAGAAATATTTTTAATACAGCTTGACCGCCAAAGAAAAAGGATTGAACGCGACAAACTTGAAGCCGGAGCCATAAATATTGACCAAGAAAAAATAAAAGAATTCCGGTCGTCTCTTCCGTATGCCCTAACTTCGGCGCAGGAAAAATCCGTGGCCGCGATATTGGCGGACATAAGCTACTCCAAACCGATGTCGCGCCTTTTGGAAGGAGATGTCGGCTCCGGAAAAACTGTCATCGCGGCCATAGCCTCGTACGCCGCGGCCTCAAACGGAAAACAAGTGGCCTATATGGCGCCGACCGAGGTTTTGGCGCGTCAACTCTACCAGGAATTCATAGAGCGGTTCCGAAACTATCGCTTGGCGGTGGCGCTCGCCACATCGGCGGAATTCCGCAAATTTCCCTCAAAAGCATACCCCGCAAAAGACACCCATTTAAGCCGGAGCCAGCTCATTAAATTCGTCGGGTCCGGGCAAGTGCCGATTCTAATCGGAACGCACGCGCTTATTCAGGATAAAATAAAATTCAGGAACCTTGGTTTGGTTGTGATAGATGAACAGCATCGCTTCGGAGTCAATCAAAGGGCAATGCTCGCCCAAAAATCCACGCCACATCTTTTAAGCATGACCGCCACTCCGATACCGAGAACGCTGGCGCTGACTATTTACGGCGACCTAGACCTGACAATACTGGATGAAATGCCGCCGGGAAGAAAAAAAGTGATAACGGTCATAGTGCCTCCGAGCCAGCGCGCCCGCGCTTACGAGCAAATGCGCGCGGAAATTTCGCAAGGACGCCAGGCGTATGTCGTATGCCCGCGCATTGAAGAAAATTCTGTTGCCGCAAAAAAAATATCTCTTGAGATGAAATCCGTAAAGGAGGAACATAAAAAACTTTCCGCGAGTATCTTCCCCGAATTTGAAATCGGAATACTCCACGGCAAAATGACACCCAAAGAAAAAGAGAAAGAGATGAACTCGTTCAGAGAAAATAAAACTAAAATACTCGTGGCGACTTCAGTAATTGAGGTGGGCGTAAACGTGCCTAATGCCACAATTATTATGATTGAGGGCGCGGAGCGCTTTGGCCTTGCGCAATTGCATCAGCTTCGCGGACGAATTTTAAGAAGCACTCACCAGGCGTATTGTTTTATTTTTACCGAATCCCCTTCTCAAAAAACTCTAGCCCGCCTTAAAGCGCTGACTGATGCGAATACAGGATTTGAGCTTGCCGAATACGATTTGCAATTTCGCGGACCCGGAGAGCTTTCGGGCTCAAAACAGTGGGGCATTTCGGATATCGGAATGGAGGCCCTGAAGAATATAAAAATGGTTGAAGCCGCGAGATTGGAAGCACAAAAACTTTTGCAAAAGGACTTTGAATTAAAAAATTATCCCGCGCTCAAATCGCTTGTGCCTCGCTTTGAAAATCTTCATTTTGAGTAAAGGCGTCCCGTTCTTACCCTAAAAACATGATGGAAATATCTTTATTAACATTCACTTACGGCCGTTATCGAATGTTAAATAGTCAAATATTAATTTGTTTAAGCGTGCCCTTTTTAGAAACTTCAAAAAAGTGAATCTTAGACATTAGATTCAAAGATTTTAATTCGTCAAAAACCTTGGCGGGCATGGGACTCTCTCCCATCCAGAGACTTTGCTGAAGCATTTCATAACCGCAAGAAACCAGGATGGTTCTCAGTCTGTCTCTTTTCCACCTCTCCTTTTCCGGAACATCAAAACTAAAAATGCGGGTTTTGCCGTCTTTTGGAGGCAATTTATAAAGTCCGTCATGGTTTTCTAAAAAACTTAACCCTTTGGAATTAATTTTCCACAACATTCCTTTTTTTGTCGTTAACTTCTCAATAAGACCTTCTTTTTGAAGACGGCTTACAACCACAGCAAACAGATTTTTACGTTCTTCTGCGCTGTAATATTTATATTTTTTATTTAAACCCAGGAGTTCTCTGGTTGGGTGGGTAAAAGCATATTTTGGATTAAGGAAACCCTGATCAATAATTTCAATAGACGCCTCACCAAGAGCGTTCAAAACCTCCAAAACGGTTGACTTTAAGACGCTTTTTCTGATTCTAGCGATTTTTCCCTTTTTACTAGCCATAGACTTTACAATAACACAGGTTAACGGCCGTAAGTGAATGTTAATTATTAGTAATGCTGTTTATAACGCTGTTTGCTGGTTTAATTGTTAATCTAAAACAGTTTTGCGTATTTTTGGCGTGACCCAAAACCCCAGAGGTTTACCCAGAGCTAATCGCGCTTGCGAATCAAGGCCGGGAATCGCGCCAAAAATTATTATGGTGAAAGGAATTAAAAGCCACTGCAAAATCATTGGGGCGAATTTTGATTTTTTCACTCCGGCGGGCCGCGGCGGCAAAAGAGAAGTTGAAATTATAGCCGAAACAACCAAGCCAAGCATCGCAATAGTCATCAAAATCCTGGTTATACGCGGCAGATTATAAGAGAGAAGCGTGGCATTAAACTCATCTCCTCCTAAAACCAACGGCAGCCATCCAAGAATAAAAATCAAAATGGGATTTGTGGCCAGACTCCAAAACCCCTCAAGCTGAGTAAGAATAAAACGCAGTTTTTTCGCGAAAAGTATTTTTTTATTTTTCAAAAAACCGAATAAAAGATACGGCACATTTTCAACGCCCCAAGCCCAACGTCTTTGCTGTTTATAGACCTGCTTCATCGTCTGCCACAAACTTCTTCCGACATTAGCGTCCATTGAAACCGGATAAGCGAGCGGCATAACCTCGTAATCGCCGTCGTAAAACAAAACGGCGTTCCAAAAAATTCTAGAATCTTCAGAAACCATATTTTTCTGCCAAAACCCCACATCAACAAGCATTTTGAAACTCATTGAATGCGAAGAAAAAGTGGATAGCCGCTCCGGGCGCTCCTGCTGCATCATCTGCCAAAAAGTTCCGGAGGTCGCCACCACCCGCGAAAAGGCCGGAGTATTCCAGATATTATTATTAAAAATCGGAACCGGCTGATATGACGAACGATAAGGATTTTCGGCAACCAGAAAATTATAAGTAAGGCATAAAAAATACTGCGGATAAACCTGTGTATCTATATCAAAAGATGAAACCAGAATATTTTCATAAGGAATTTGTTCAGCGTCAATTATTTTTTCTTTAACTTCTCTAGAAGCCCACGCGGTATTGGAGCCCTTGCCGGAAATTTCACCCTCAAGACCCACAGGATGCCATGTTACCAAAAATCGACCGAATTTGCCTGAATAATTTTCTTCCAGTTTTTTAACGGCGTTTTCCGTTTCGGGTCTCGCGCGCTCTTCGGCGGCCAGCACAATAATCATCTTTTCTTTGGGCCATTTTGCGCCTAAAAGAGCATCCAGACTTTCGGCAACAACTTTATAATCCTCTTTATACATCGGTAGTATAACCATCTGCCAAACATGATCCCATTTTAAATTCTGAAGCCGCGCTTCCCAGTCAATAATTAAATTACGCTTAAGCCTTTTCCAGTTCACGCGAAGGTGAAAAGACAAATAAAAAGTTTTTATCAGCCAGTAGACGTCAAAAATTATTATAAAAATGGCTATGCCTACCGGAGAAGCCCACGAAAAAAAGACTACCGCGCCAAGAGTCCCCCAGCTTAAAAATCCGGGTAGAATTTCAAGCGCGCGGTAAATAACGCGGTCGCGCCCGATTAAATCCTTGTGGCTTGCTATATGCAGATACGGATAAACCATTCTTGATATTTTATCCTCAAAAACCGAAACAAAAAAGACCTGCCGTTAAAAATCAAAACGCGGGCTGACCCCGCGTTTAAAATACTATTTAAGAAGAAAATTTATCATTCAGTTTTTTGTCTAAAACGTAAAGACAGATTTCTTTCGCGCCCTGCTGAGTATAGCCGAAATTCCCCATCAGACTCTTAATCATATAAGCCACGTGTTCCCTAAGGCGCCTGTCAAAAGTATCAAATTCTTTGGTTCCATAAGATTTTATTGCTTCCCGGAAACTGTCATTTCCGACAAAGGGCTCCAGCACTTTCTCCTTTAGATTCCCAACATAATCGCCGAAAATCTCCCTATATAGCTCTGTTTCGACGATATTGACACGCTCTCTGGCAATGGAGGTGACGTATTTCTTCTGAATGTCTTGGGCAAATTTCAGAGCCG
The DNA here is from genome assembly GCA_016432485.1 of Candidatus Niyogibacteria bacterium. Lineage (NCBI taxonomy): Bacteria > Candidatus Niyogiibacteriota > Candidatus Niyogiibacteriota bacterium. The sequence goes on along the minus strand of CP066691.1, from coordinate 742,124 downwards.
CAGTGTTAGTCATTTCTTCTCCGCTAATCCGGCCCGCCATCAACTTAAAAAAATCAATCGTGACTTCCAACTCTTCGCCCGTGTATCCACACCTTGTTTTACTTCCAATTTCATAGTTTACGGCCCAAAGATAATTCAGTATATCTTTTTGAATCTGATCCGTATTGTAAAAATAAAGGGCTTCTTTTACTTCGCCTAAAACAGCGTAATCGTACGAGCCCAGGAGAGAAGCGAGAAATTCTTTTGGTATATTCTTATCCCGACGTTCTTTTCCTATCTTGTCTTTAAAGAAGTCAACGACATTTTCCATGTTAATCAAGCCCAACCTTCCCCCATAAATAACGAGGAAACTGTTGAAAAGACCAATTGAGTCCCTGCCGGAAAACCCCTTGTTTCCCTCTTTTTCTCCCTCGGCGATCAGACTCCTTCTAACGGACGCCGTAAACTTCTTTTTTTCTTCCTCGGAAAGCCATGTCGGGATAACCCCGCCGTATATTTCCATTCTCAACAAAAGACCGTCTTTATCACAGTAAATATCGTATTTTTTAAGGTTCGGAATCCACCCTTTCAAGGTCTCACATTCCGTGTTCATGCGCCCGGAAATTATGACTCTGGCAAAATTATCTAGAACCCTCGGTAAAAAATGTTTGTCTATTGACCGCCCAAATACGCTGCGATAAATATTAACTTCTGTGGCCGGTTCCAAAACGTAGGGAATTTTGTTATAGTGTATCCTTCCCTGGAAAGACTCCATCTTCGCTTCTTCAATAACCGCTTTATCTTCCGGATTCATCAGAGCAAAAAAGAATGAATTTATGCACTCTTCCACGTCTCCCACCTTTCGCACGCCTTCCGAAATTACGTTATGAAGCTCCAGAAACCTCTCCTTATTATGCGCCTTAATATCCATTAAAACGTATATCCCGCCATTCGTCTTGGCCAAGGGAGAAAAAACATATCTAACGGCATTCGGACCGAAAATTTCGTCAAGCTTGTCTTGAATTTGCCTATTAGCGGAAAACCCCTCTACGGGCACTCCTTCAGCGGCACTCCAGACCGGTTTGTCTCCGGGATTAAAAATGCTTATGCCTTCTCCAACTCGCCTGTCAAACTTATAAGGCCTCGCTTTAAGCATCTTTAAAACTTCTTCGACTGAACCCAGTTTTTCCAAAGAAGAGACAAAAATTGATTTACAAATCGTGCAAACCTCTTCTCTAAAAAGCCACTCATAATCTTTTTCAGTCAAAATTATCTTTTTTGCCTTAGAATTTTCCAACAGCTTTTCAACAAATTTTACCCGGTGCTCTTTCGGAATTATCAGTATAGGATGATCGTGGTTCGGACAAGGAACAATTAATTTTCGACGGTTCTGGTCTGCCGACGGGGTAGCCCCTACCTGAAAAGCCGCCTCGTCTATTTCCCAAATAATCTCAAACGTTCGGCCTTCGTCCGTCCTCATATAATCTTCAAAAGACCTCAAAAGGTTATTCAAGAAAGTGCTCTTGCCGCATCCCGAAGGGCCCTCGTAGACATAAATTCTGTTCTGCTGAAATCCCTGCCTCAAGCTTTCCACCTGTCTTACAAATCTGTTGGCAAAAAGACGGTCGGCAAAAAACGGATTATCGGCACCCTCAACCAGCAATTTTGAGCAGTCGTATTTTTTAAATCCTACTGACTCGGGATCGTCCGGATGTCCGTCGTCTTCTTCGACGACGCGGCCTTTGACCATGTCATAGAACAATCTGAAAATATTTCTTAGGGCCATCTGCGGATTTTCGCAGACATATTCCAGATATTCCGGAAAACTCAAAAGAGTCTTTTGATCCTTTCTATCAACTTCGGTCCCCAAAAACTGAAGAGCTTCCTGAATATCCGCCATTTTGACAACCTCCTTTTCGCGTAAAACTCCTTTTTATTTCTACGAAAAATAAAGAGGGCTGTCAAATTTGACAACCCCAAACATTCCGTCTATAAAACCGTCCTTTCAACTTCTTTATCTTTACAAGTATAACGAACTCGCTCCTTTTTAAATTCCGGCTCCGTCCCTTCCCAAAAATGTTTCCACTGCGGCTTCATATTTACTTCTTCGTATTCGGTTGTCTCAAGGGCAACACATCCGCCGCTCAAAAACTCAAGGCCGATTAAAACCTCCGGAATATGCTTTGTAAACAAAGTTCTGCCTTCATACTCATGAACAAGATACAACCCGCCGTCCGCGCTCCTTTTTTCGTCAATCACGATATGCGGAGGATGATATAGATGCTTGTTGAGCAGTCTGCGATATTCTATGCCGCTTTTGCTTTTGATATATAGTTCAGCCATGCCCCACTTCGTGGGGCTGAGACGAGCTCCAACCACAAAAAACTTGTGCTTGTCCGTAAAATCCTGAAAATCGTCGTCGGAAAGAAAATTCAAAAGCAGGCGGTCGTCAAAATATTTTCTGGCTTCAAAGAGAACTTTTTTAGCAAACCCTTCTCCGGAGCCGCAATTGTAATGTTTCCTTATTTCCGCGTCTTTAATCAACTGATATCCGCGAGACAATTTTCCGCGCCTTGCCATATCTTCAATAAATTCAAGCATATGCTTGCCGAAAGCATAAGGATTAAGTCCGATCCTCGGATCAACAACGACTCCGGCATTAACCTTGGCATAATCCGTTTCGCGGGTTTTAATCCTTTCGTCCGGTATAAACAGCCTTTCGTGCCACAAACTGGCCCAGCCCTCATTGCAATTTTTTGTCCTTATCTGCGCCTGAAAATAAAGATTTGTCCTTCTGACCACTTGGAGCACGTCTTTCATCCATCTGTTTTTTTCTTTATTCAAAAATTCCGAGTTTTCCGCGAGATGCTCAAAAAGGTCTTTTGGCTTTGGTTTATGATTCTTTTCCTTCCACTTCCTAAACACGTCATTAAACTCCGGAAACCTGCTTTTAAGATAGTCATCTTCAAAGAAAGCGACTTCTCCGCGTTCTCGTCCATGATTCCTAAGAAAGAGATTACGGCGTTCCACTTCGTCAAAAAAGAATTTCAAATCAATGACTTTTGCTTCATAACGCTGCTTAAGAAAATGCCCGAAATAAAAGTCTGTTTTTTCGGAAACTCTCCCGAAAACCTCCGGCGCATCTTGCCTTGAAGCTTCTTCCAGTTCGGGGTAATAGCCGACGAGATTTCCGATGGCGCTCGAAAATTCAATGACATAATCAACCCATCTTTTTTCGGCTCCCAATTCCTTTCTTATGTGGTTAATTAGCCGTTTGTCGGCCAAAGCCTGCCCGCAAAAATCATCGTCCCAGGTTTTTCGGAAAAATATATTATTCTGAAAAAAGTCTATGTGAGCCAAAACATGATAAAAAATCATAACATTCAGCCAGTCAGCGTTATCGGCGTTATAAAAAGAAATCGGGGGCCTTGTATTAATCACTGTTTCATAGGGGTTATGCGGAAAGGCCTCATAAATCCATTTACTTCTCACCACTTCAAGATCCTGAATCCAGTGGTCATATAGAGTCGGAATCATAACTTTAGGACTCAATTCAAGCATATCGCGGTTGGTAACAAAATATTCCAGAGTGTCGTCGGGAAATACCAAGCCCGCGGCTCTGGCTCTTTTTTTGCATTCCTCCATATCTTTTTTTGCCGCCGGATCTAAGAGCTTCATGTTCATTCCTCCTTAATCCTGATCCACAAGCGCTTTTATCGCTTCAATATTCATCTCTTCAGTCACCTCCTCGCTTGACATAACATGCATTCTGAAAACGTCGCGCTCCTGCAAGATTCCTCCCTCTTCAATATATTCCTCAAAGGTTGTTTTTCTGCCGTTCGCGATATGATAAGGATGCTTAAAAACCGTAACACCCATCCGATTCACATATCCAAGAATTTTCTTAAGTTCCGCAAGAGTCTGCCCGCTGCCTTTTACCCAGTCATCGCCATCAGTGCCTTGAAACACGTAAACGTTATAGTCTTTATCCAAACTTTCGCCTTCAACAATTTCATTTATTTTTTTGTATCCGGAAATGATTGATGTTCCTCCGCCAGAACTAAGCTTAAAATACTGACGAGCGGAAACTTCTTTGGCCTCAGTATCGTGAACTACGAATCTCGGCACAACCATTCTTTCATACTGAACCAAAAGCCAGCCGTATATATCCAAATGCTGTGAAATAAGCGCTCTTGTCGGTTCGCCATACATTGAACCGGAATAGTCCCGGAGGAAAAAGACAACCGCCTGCGACTTCCAGACCCTTTCTCTTGAAAGCACGCGAAAAACTTTGTCTTGCGGACCCACTATCATCTTTGACGGGTCAAGATTATCCTCGTTAATTCGTCCGAGAAAAATATTTGTGCGGACAATTCTCTTTAAAGTTTCTTTTTTGTCCAAAAGCTGGCCCGAGCCCTTATGCCTGTCGATCAGGTCATAAACATACTCGTCTGTCGGAATCTTTTTACGTTTTTCTTTAGTATTGGGAAGCTGAAGCTGTTCCATTCGTTTTTTACCCGCTTCATAGGCCTCTTCTTCAAATCCATGATCGCCCGACTCCTGGCCCGCGTTTTTACCGGGGTCCTGTCCATCTCCGTCACCGTCTCCGTCGCCGCCGGAATCGCGCAAAGGCTCTTCCCTGATTATATCCCCGATTTCGCCGTCGCCGTGTCCAATCGTTTCCCCAATATCTTTTTCTTTTTCATCCGACAATTGAGAAAGCTGAGCTATGTTCGTTGGCTCAAATTCTCCATGCACAAATTGTTCTTCCTCAACATACGGAACCACGATTATCTTATTCGGACCAACAAGTATTCTCCTGAATTTTATTTTCGGCTTAAATCCGTCATCTTCGCGTTTCTTGTCTCTATTTAAAAGATCATCGAATGATTCAAGGGCTGAAATTTTAGCGGATAGTCTTTTGTCGCGCCCGGCTCCAAAAAGCTTTTCAAGGCGTTCTTTCGCCGCCGAGTTCTCGCCTAAAATATCCAGTTCCGTCATAAACTCTTTAACCACTGTCCGCCTCCTTTCAAAAAGCTCCGCGAAATCCACTTCCAGGCACATATTACAACAACAAACCCCACAAAAAAAGCCCACGCAGCTGCGCGGGCTTAAATCGCGATTTTATTCTTCGTCTTCTTTCTCGCACCAATACTCAATTGTTTTTTGCGCGCATGTTCTGCAATAACCCATCTTAAACATAGTATCAATCATTCTGTTGCGAAGCCGGGCGTTTTCTTCGTTTGTAGGATTGGACAGAGCGCCAATGAGTGAACCCGCGCCTGCGAAATCCGACTCCAAACGCACCTCGGTCACTGCCTTGATAAGCCTCTCGTTATCCATAAAATCGTAATCGGGATCAATGGTTGCTTTTTGACCGTAAATCCTTCTGATGGATGTTCTGAATGAATCTCTTGTTTCTTTGGTATTAAGACCCAGGCGGGATTCAACGCTGTTAATATATTTCTCATCTATTTTAAGCGGCTTTTCTTCTCCGGTTTGAGGATCTTTGGGCCTCCATATCTTATCCGGACCCAATGCGTCCGAGTCAAAGCCTATAATCATGTTGACATAGATCATAACATCTTTACGGACAGCCTCGGGGTCATCGCGAAAAGCGTTATAAATACCTGTTTTAATTCTTTCTCGGTAAAGCTTGCGGGCAATGGCTATGTCTTTCATAAACTTTTCACGGTCAGCGGGATCATAGCCAAAATCTATTACTTCCCTTTCCGCCGCCTTAAAGCAATCGTAAGCAAAAAGACACTTGCCCTCATGTGTTTCGGGCATAGCAAGCATAATATTAATAAATCTTCCGAGGCCTCTGTGTCCTACGCCCCTTTGCCCCCAGCGCTTGGTAACATCGGTGCTCGCGTTCAAAGTCCCCTTGATTTCCGTTAAGGTCTTGACGCTTTTATCACCCGCAATCTCGCCGGCCTCCAATTTCATTGTCTCAACCGGAGTAAGCTGGTCGCTATGAGGAAGGCGGGTAAGAGTCACCGCGACCGATAAAGCGTAATTGAGATTGGGATCTTCGTGCATCTCTTCGCCGATAACGGTGGACTTCTTTTCCACACCAAGAGAATAGCGGGTCAAAAGCTGCTGAAGTTTGTAATCGGTGCAGTGGGAAACATAGCAAACCCTGCTGCGGTCTTTAATCGGACTTTCGCTCTTCTCGGCCACAAAATCTTTATATGAATCACTGTTGCTGGTGCCGATAATCAGCATATCCGGGTACCAGCAAAAGCCCCTTAATTCAATAATTCTGTCCTGAATAACCTGAAGAAAAACCTGCACAAGGTCTTTTTTGATTCTGAAAAACTCGTCCAAAAAGAGAATGCCTCCGCCGGCAACGCGGGCAATCACTCCCCGGCGGACATTATATCTGTACGGATGCGCGGCATCTTCAATATCAAGCATGCGTTTTAGGTCTTCATCTCCCAAAATATCCTCGGCGGAAGAAGTAATCTTGTCTTTAGCCGAATATTTGCCGGTAAGAACGCCGGATTTTTTATTGCCGATTTTCGCCGGAACAATTTTTACGGACCCAAGAGCTTTCTCAACGTCGCCGTCATAATGGACAAAAATTTCGTTCCAAATATGTTCCGTGCAAGCCCCCAGAGGTCTGTAGTTTCCGAATAATTGCTCTATTCTCTGTTCACCAAACCCGAACTTGAGCAAATACTCCTTGTTTTCGTCAACAGACTCAAATAAATTCATGGCCAAAATCACCGGATCTTCAAATGTCTGCGATTGGGCGAAACGGATTCCTCCGTATCCGCCAAGCTGGTCTAAATTTGCAAACTCAAAAGTATAGCGCCTGTTTTCCGGGAGGGAAGTAAACCTTTTATACCTGTCGCAGATATAATCCACGAAAAAGGTTTTTCCGTTTCCGGGCTCACCGACCAAAACAAAGGCCATTTCTTTAGATGGTCCGCCTTCGGCCGCGTCTTTCGTAAAGTTGACAAAATCATTTATTTCGTCAAGCCAGCCGATTATGTGTTTTGGACCTTTGCGGAAAAATCTGAAATCGTAAGTTGTTCTTCCGGCTATTGAAACCTTATCCACGCCGTCAGCCAAAACCATTCTGGTTACGGCCTGATTCACGTTCTCAAACCTTCTTTCACTTTTAAGCACGGCTTGAAGGTGATATTTCAGCCGCTCGTTTTCCCGCACCTCTGCCATCGTTGCCTCCTCCTTAAAACGGATGTTTTATTTCAAATTTCAACCCATTTTCAGCATATATTGGCTTGTAAATTAGTCAAGGAAACGATAATATAAAATATGATGCGCCCGCCTTGACTTCATCGCGATGGGCACATAGCTCAATGGCAGAGCGCCAAGCTTATACCTTGGTGGTTCCAGGTTCGAGTCCTGGTGTGCCCAAAATCTCGACAAAAAAAATTCTTCGCTTTGCGCGAAGAATCAAAAAGTGATTATAATTTTATAATTAGTTTATCGTGTCATATTAGAAATCTGAATAAGTTCTTGTATATTCTCCCCCAATTTAGGAAACAAATTTACCAGCGCCTCGAGAATTTCTGGCAATGCGAGATAAAAAATCGGCATCAAATGTCTTGAAAGCCCGCTAACATTATCTGAAGAAATATCTAATACATTCTGTTGAATCCCCATATCATACAATCTAAACAACATTCTCCCTTTCCATCCAGATGACGCATCAATCCTAGACAAAATACTGCAGGAATAACTCTCAAGCGGTTCTCTAAAATTGATTTTAGTAATCTCTGATCCTGATGATAAGCGATCTAGTTCGCCGCTTTCTGTAAGAAATCCTTCTATAATTTTTAAAAATCTTTTAATTTCGTCTTTGCGTTTATTAAGACGTTCGGATGTATTAAGGATATTTTGAATATCCTGTAAAACAAATTCAGGCGCTTTTTCCATTTTTTCTTCCTTTATCAAGGAACGCGGCCTATCGGCCCTTAAATATGCCGGCTTTCCGATGGACATTTCCATCGTGTCGGCCGTGAATATCTTATAATAAAAGATAAAAAAACACAATATTGACTTGATTTTAATTTAATTTTTATTAAAATCTTTATAGAAACCCCGTCTGCAAAAATGGAGTAAAACGAATTGCCTCATGAGCATGACGCGGCGCGAAATTTAAAAGATCTGCCTTATTTCCGGCTTAATCTCTGTTTATCGGCGCTCATTATTCTTATCCAGCTTACCGGCGGAATATTATCCGGAAGCAAGGCCTTGATCGTTGACACGGCTCATGTATTCACCCACGCCGCGACTGAGGTCTTGGTCATTATCGCTCTTTGGACCGGAAGCAAAAAAATAGACAGGGTCGGTTCCCGGCTTATTATTTTCCTGCTTCTTTTCTTGTTTGTCCCTTGGCTTATGTGGGAAGCGGTGGAGCGCTACTTAAAACCGGAGAGTATCATAGCGCCTATTATGTTTTGGGCAACCATATTGGGGCTCTTGGGCAACGCGGCGCAAAGATTCATAGTGCGCGGCCGGGGGCTTTCAAGCAAAAGCGCGGACAGATACAAATTATGTCTGGACACCGACATCTATAGTTCTCTTGGAGTTCTTTTAGGAGCAATAATCATTTATTTTAACCCCGCTTGGTTGATTGTTGATACTTTAATCGCTTTCGCTATCGCCGTCTGGATAATCCGGAAAGTCATAAAAATGGCCTAAAACCCCCTCGGCAATGCCCGCGGGGTTTTTATTTTAATTTTTAAAGTTTTATTGGTCTACATTTTAAGCCGTTTCTAACGCCGTTTTAGGAATCAATCCGAAGGATTTGACCAGATTATTAAATTCATCGCGCTCTATGGTTTCTTTTTCAATCAAATATTTGGCAATGGCCTCCAAAATGTTTTTGTGCTTTTTTAAAAGCTCGGTGGCCTTTTTGAATCCTTCGCGCATAAAACGGCTCACCTCGCCGTCAACCTCGGAAGCCATTTTTTCAGAATAATGCTGGCCGCTGGCAATCTCCCGTCCCAGAAAAACCATATCCTCGCCCGAACCGAGGTTAACCGGCCCGACTTTCTCGGACATTCCGTACTTGGTCACCATATCTCGGGCCACGGCCGTGGCCTGTTTCAAATCGTTTGACGCGCCGGTGGTCAGTTCTCCGAAAATTATTTTTTCGGCCGCGTATCCTCCAAGCGACACGGCAAGCTCGGCCAAAAAATGAAGTTTGGAATATAAATGACGGTCTTCTATCGGCAATTTAAGAGTGTAGCCGGCGGCGCGGCCTCTGGAAATTATTGAGACCTTATGCACCGGATCGGCCGCGGGCATCGCTGTGGCCACCAGCGCGTGTCCGGCTTCGTGATAAGCCGAGATCTTTTTTTCATCGGGCGTTAAAATGTGGCTTCTCCTTTCCGGTCCGAGCATGACTTTTTCAATTGAAATCAAAAGGTCCTGCTGGATGATGTGTTTCTGGTCTTTTCGCGCGGCCAGTATCGCGCCCTCGTTCATTAAATTCTGCAGATCAGCGCCCGAAAAACCCGGCGTCCGTTCGGCCACCACGCGCAGGTTAACTTCTTTTGCCAGAGGTTTTTTAATGGCATGTATTTTTAAAATCGCCTCTCGCGCTTTAAGGTCGGGCAAATCAAGGATAACCCGACGGTCAAATCTTCCTGGACGCAAAAGCGCGGGATCCAAAACATCCGGCCGGTTAGTCGCGGCCATCACGATTACCGATTCATGCGGTTCAAAACCGTCAAGCTCCACTAAAATCTGATTTAAGGTCTGCTCCCTTTCGTCATTACCCCCTCCCAATCCCGCGCCGCGATGGCGCCCGATAGCGTCAATTTCGTCAATAAAAATTATGGCCGGCGCCGTGCGTTTGGCCATTTTGAAAAGATCGCGAACACGGCTCGCGCCGACTCCAACGAACATTTCCACGAATTCGGATGCCGATATGTGGAAAAACGGAACGCTCGCTTCACCCGCCACGGCTCTTGCCAAAAGGGTCTTGCCCGCTCCCGGAGGACCCATCAGCAAAACCCCTTTGGGGATGCGCGCTCCGATTTTTAAAAACTTGGCCGGGGTCTTTAAAAACTCAACAACCTCCCGAAGCTCTTCTTTGGCTTCTTCAACTCCGGCGACATCCGCGAAAGTGGCGCGGTCTTTTTTGTTGTCGGGCATTATGACCCGCGCTTTTGAGCGTCCGAAAGTAAAGGCTTGGACATTGGCCTGTTTGACCTGGCGCGAAATTAGCCAGAAAAATAAAATAATCAAAAGAAAGGGCGCCAAAAACGGAAGAATCGCTCCGACCCAGAAAGCGAAACCCGTGGGATTTTTTACGGCTATGTCTATTTTGGAAAATTCTTCGGTGGTGACGCCGTAATTTTTAAGAGTTTCGGTAAGTCCGGCCTCCGCCTCTTTTTTAGAGACGAATTCCCGTTCTCCGGCCGTAAAAACTTGAAGCGTGTCGCCGGAAACTTCAATGCGTTCAACATTACCCGCTTTAATTTTTTCAGCCAGAGCTGAAAGCGAGATTTCTTCAACCTCCTTAAATTGCTCCAAAATCATGGGGTAAAGCGTGGCCAATAAAAGAAAAATAAACAGGGTTATAAAAATGTTCCTGGAAAATAGTTTCATACCAAAATGATAAAATAGATTTTTGATTTAAACAAGTAAAAATATTGAAGGGGCAGCTCTTTGAGCTGCCCCTTCGGGCTACTTCGTCAGAAAACCAAAACTAGAAAAAGATAATTTCGTCGGCCACTTTTTCAAGCGCCCTTGAAAGATGTCCCATCGGAGCGGCCACGACCACTTTCTTGCCGTGGTCTTTGGCATAACAGGCTGCGTCGAGAAAATCTCCATCTCCTGAAACAAAGACAATGTGCGATATGTCATCGTTAAAAAGAGCGATGATATTAACCAAATTGCTCATTCTCGCGTCAACCAGGTCTTTATCCTTAGTCTTATCGACTCCGTTATGCAGATTTCTGGGACAGACAATCAATAGATGACGATAAATGAGTGAGAGGACCAGCGCGCCATCTAATCGATGGGACGGTATAAAACTGAATTTGGCTTCAATCGTGCCAATGTTCACCAGAGGTCCTTCCAAGCCGACTATTGCGTCAACGGCTTTAGACGCGCTCATCAAAGTAGTTTCTATATTGACGAAATCAACAAGCAAAACCAGCCTTGGCTTTTCGGGTTTTTTCCGATCTGCCGCCGTCTTCGGCGCCGGTGTTATCGCGGCCGTCTCTTTATTTTTCTGTGGCGGCCTTTGAGCGCTTTTCTCTTGCCATTCGCGGCGGAGGATCCGCAGGCTAACAATTTTTCGGCCCGTCCTTCCGCCAAGAATCTTTTCCAGATAACCCGCATCACAAACTTCTGAAAGAAGTTTGCCTATCACTTCGCGGCCCAATTTCAGACCGCTCTTTTTGGAAATAAAATCAATTACTCCCGGTTCCTCATTATCCCACCTATTTCCCTCTCCGGCTTCTGAAAGAACCAGATCAAAAATCTTTTTAGCCTTTCCCCTGTTTTGCGGATGAATTTCCATTTACGTTCCTTTCAAAAAAACGCCCCGGAAGGAGGAGAAAATCCTCCTTCCGGGGGCAGGTGTTATTGACGTCAGTCCTGTGTCGCCGGTCCTCCGGCTTCGTCAGGAGCGTCCGTCGGTGGGAACTCCCAAATCTTCGGCGTACGCCTTCATCTCCTCCTCCGTGGCGTTTCCGGAGTCGAAGCCCTTGCCCTTCTCCTTGGCCCGCTCGGCCTTGGTTCTGGCGTAGCGCAAGAAGTTGCGCAGGGTCTTATCCAGACCCGCGAAATCCTCGCCCTCCGGCATGAACCCGAAGCTCTCAGGCGGGAAGAAATCTTCCGCAGGGTGGGCTTCCACGACCCGGATCTCGCCGGCCTTGCGCTCCACGAGCGCCCACGGATGGGGCACATCGTTGAAGCGGAGGTGCTTGACGAAAGCCACGCCGTCGGCGCCATCCAGCAGGAAGGCTTCGTGCTCCACCGTCGCCTCGGCCTTGGCCTTGTCGGCCTCGGCCTTCTTGGCCATGTTGGCCTCGTGAAGGACGAAGGCGCGGTTCATCAGGCTGTGAAGATGGATGGCCGCTTTGAACTGATCTTTGGGCAGGCGCTCGGGCGAGATCCTTGGCCCTCTGCCCTCCGCATCCCTCTCGAACCCCTTCTGAACGGAGGGAACGATAACGGCCACCTGCCAGGCGATGGCTTCGGCCAGGATTCTCGACCTCTCAAAGGCGCCGAGAGCCCCCACGGCCACGAAGGTTCCACCGTCAGAAACCACCTTGAGGTGGCCTCCGAAGTAAGTCCATGGCACGCGTTCGCCGGTGTCCGTCTTCCTTGTGCCCTTTTCGTCGGGCACGTAGAAGACGTAGGTCCCGGGCTGGCCGGAGAGGAGGTCGTCCCACTCGCGCGAGACGTCCTTGGTGAACGCCTCGAGAGCAGCCTTTCGCTCATCGTACTGCTTTTCCTTGGTGACGCCGGAAAGCTGGTGAAGAAGCTGGAACGCTTCCTTCACCACCGGCTCCATGCCGGTCGGAATGTGGGCCGGGACAAAGAACTTCTTCCCGACCTGCACCCGGATGGTGACGACCTTGTTCCCCTCGGGCTCCCCGACGAGTTTGAGGCCATCATCCTTCATGCCGAGGTGATTGAGAACCTCGAACATGTTGGGCGACCCGCCGTTTTCCACGGCGCGGGCCACGAACTCACGGGCGTAGAGCCAGCGAGCGCGACCCCGCAGTTCGGGGTCCTGAACGTCCAGGATCCTCTCCTGCAGAATCTGCCGGGCCTCCTCGGCTCCCGCCTTGGAGCGAATCCGCTCGAGAAGCATCTTGACTGCCGACGGCACGGCCTCGAGGAAGGAGGCTGTCTTCTCCTCCCTCCTTTCGGCGCGCAAGCGCTCGTCCTCCAACTCCTCCGCCGGCTTGATGCCGGTGAGATCGGGGATGCCGAAGCCGTCGTCATCCGACGGTTTCTTGGCGGCCTTGCCTCTGACGACGAGGCCACCCACCGCCAAATCGCCGAGGGTGCCGAGGCTTCCCTCTTCCGCTGTTCTGTGCTCACTCTTGGGCTTTGCCACGTTCCTCTCCTCCTTGGAGATATGTTGCTTTGGGCTCAATGCCCCTTTCGCCTGTGTTACGAAAAAAACGCCAAAAACAGGTGTCCTATGTGTCTTTTCTCCTTATCTGAAAAGTTGACAAAGACCTTGTGCCAACCCATTCACATTGAACAGTGGCATTTTACTCTCTCTATTATATCAAAAAAAACGGCCTTGTCAAGTGGTCATGACAAGGCCTAAAAATTCTTCCTTATATTAACGAGTCATTTCTTCAATCGGAATCATGTCGCCAAGTTGGAGCGGAACGTCATCCGCCTCCACCCTCTTTACGAAAATGTGCAGCTGAACGCCCCTTTCTTCCGCCTCAATCTTGTAAAAGATGGTTTCAAGCGCTTCGTCAATCCTGACAAATGCCGGCTCAAACTTTCCGGAAAGGCCGGGGAATGCCAAATTGACATAGTTTCTGTCGCCGGGGTCGCCCTCTTCCCACAAAGAAAAACCAAACGGCTTTTCTTCGCCTAAACGGGCCATTGTCATCGGCAAAACATGAGTTTTGCCAAAGCGCGCCGCTTCTTTTCGCCTGAAAACCAGACGCTTTCTTGGAAAGTCGCCGTCAGGCGAGAAGCGGGACGAAAAAACAATGTTGCAGACATCACTTCCCTGAAAAGCAGGGTTGTAAAATCGCGCCATCTTTTTTCCATCTTGTCCCCTATAATACCTGTCCATTTCCCTGGGATAGCCGGCCGGAGGTATCAGCAAACGACGGCTTTCCGGATTGCTCTCCGCAAGAAATGTCGTTTCAAAGGCGATTTTCAGAGCTGATCCGTGAACTCCTGCCGGAAACTTGAGCCAAGCCAGATTTCTTTCGTAAAAAGCGGATATTCCGAATGAACCGCTTACGGCCAGCCTCCTTGCGTCGCTCATAGGCCCGCCCTCCGCGCAGACAGCGTGTCAAAAATGTGGTTTAAAGTATCTACATGACGCCTGATTATCGCGCCCAGGTTATCAACCATTCCGCGAAGAGACGACCTCCAAAAACGTCCGGCCTTAAGCTGGGGGTCAAATTCCAGCAAGCGCTCTTTGTAAACATTGCAAGTCACTGTGGCCAGAGCGATGAAACGCTGGCGAGCGGCAACACGAATATCAAGATCAGAAATATCAGTCCTCATCAGAAACTCGCCCATTTTCCGTGAAGCCTCTCCGAAACTTTCAATGATACAATGTGCGTATGTTTTCGGGTCGGCTAAGAGTTCAAAAGCGACCGGCAGTTTTTCTGGCAAGGGTTTGCCGTACAAAATAACGGGGCAGATGATGGAGGCGAAGACAAATTCTCCATACTCTTTCGTGCCGTCAAAAACACGGGCCTGCTGGCCATCAGGAAGGTCAAGAAGATGAAGGTTCGTTACAGCTTCAACCAACTTTCTCTTCAAAAGATCAAGAGTTTCCTCATCTCCCCGAAGAAGAGCTTTGAGCGCCTTTTTGGACATACCAGAAATTTCGCGAACCAAACTGTGGCCCTTTGGGACATTCCGTCGCTGTATATCAAGCACTAACTCAATATCGGTAGGTTTTGTTTCTTTGGCGGGTCGATATTCTTTAAAATCGTTAAGAGCCTCGTTCAGTTTTCTTTCAAATTCCTCTGCCATTTCATCTACGGTTCTCCAACCATTGCCTTCCGGCCACATATGCTCCTCCTTTCCTCTCCGTTGAAAAAAATGATATTTAAAGAACTCCGCCCCGAAAACTTTTTTAGACCTTTCGGGGCGGAATTCTCAACCTAGCTTCCGGCTCTATGATAACATATCTAAAAATTATGTAAAGGCCCACAGGTAATGTGCGCACACTTTTGGCGGTTTTTACTTAAAACAGCTAAACTTTTTCTTTTTTGGCCCGGAATGAACAGTTTTTATTGGGGCACTTTTCTCCGCGCACAGATTCAACCAAGGGCGAGCCGCATTCTATACACAATTTTCCGGTCGGCTTGCGCCAACTGGCAAAACTGCATTCGGGCCATTTGGAACATCCGTAAAAAGTCCGCTTACGTCTGGTCTGGCGCACTACAACTTCGCCTTCTTTGCATATGGGGCATTTCATATCTATAGTCGGCGGCGGCAATGCCTCGGTGTATTTACATTCCGGAAAACCGGAGCAGGCGATAAATTTACCGAACCGCCCCTGCCGGATTACAAGCGGCTTAGAACATTCAGGACACTTGCGATCGGTCGGCAGGGACAAATCCTCTTTAACCACGCTTTGATATTTTTCGTTTAAATTTTTAATGAAGGGCTCGTAGAAAGCGGTTAAAACTTCTTTAGTTTCTTTTTTGCCTTCGGCGATTTCGTCCAATTCGCCCTCCATCTTTCGCGTAAAATCCACGTCAACAATTTCTGAAAAGTTTTTAACCAAGATTTCATTTACTTTTTCCCCGATTTCGGTCGGCTGAAAACTTTTTTTCTCATCGCGAACGACATAGCCGCGTTCTTCAATGGTTGAAATAATGGGCGCGTAAGTGGACGGCCGGCCTATCCCCAATTTCTCAAGTTCTTTAACCAGAGTGGCGTCGGAATAACGCGCGGGCCCGCGGGTCTGACGCTCAACCGATTCCAAACCAAGCAAATTCAAATCCGCCGAACCTTCCAAATTCGGCAAAATAACATCTTCGGCTTTTGACGGATAAACCTTTAAAAAGCCCTCAAAAGAAATCACGGAGCCCGCGGCTTTCAATTCATAAACATTTTTATTCCGCGCTTCGATTTTAATGACCGTTTCGTCAAAAACCGCTTCAGCCATTTGCGAAGCCGTAAAACGCCGCCAGATAAGGTCATAAAGTTTGAATTGCGACCTGTCTGTTATTTCGCCCGCCGCTTTTTGCGGGTCTAATTCCGGATTTGTGGGCCGCACTGCTTCATGAGCTTCCTGGGCCAGGCGCGATTTGGTTTTAAAAACGCGTCTGGAGCTGAAATTTTCTCCGAACTCTTTTTTTATGAACTCTTCGGCTTTATTCAGAGCTTCTTGTGCCAGATTAACGGAGTCGGTGCGCATATAAGTTATGAAGCCGGTTTCGTAAAGACGCTGTGCCGACATCATTGTGCGCTTGGCGGAATATCCGAGCCGCCGGTAAGCGTCTTGCTGCAAAGTTGAAGTGGTGAAGGGCGGCAAAGGATTTCTTTTTCTTGATTTCTTATCAACCGAAACCGATTTGAATTCGGCTTTTTTTAAATCGTCAACCAGCAAATCAACTTCTTCTTTATCGGTGAAGCCGGGTTCGGACGGCGATTTTTTATTCACGCTTTCAAGCTGGGCTTTAAACGGAAGGCACTCGCCTTTTTGGTCCGCGCATCCTTTTTTTTGCACCTCCGTCTCAATCGTCCAAAAAGTTACTGGTGTAAAGGCTTTGATTTGCGTTTCGCGCTCAACTATCAGACGCAAGGCCACCGACTGCACGCGCCCGGCAGAAAGTCCGCGCATAACCTTGCGCCACAAAAACGGCGAAAGTTTGTATCCCACGAGTCGGTCAAGAATGCGCCGCGCCTGCTGGGCATCAACCAGATTCATATTAATTTCGCGCGGATTTTTCAAAGCATCCTCGATGGCGCGCTTGGTAATTTCATGAAAAACAATTCGTTCCACGGCCTTTAGCTTTGAGCCTTTAGCTTTTAGTTCCCGCAAGCCCAGGGCTTGCGTGATGTGCCAGGCAATTGCTTCTCCCTCGCGGTCTTCGTCTGTCGCCAGAATCACATCCGAAGATTTAATCGCCATTTGTTTTAAATTTTTTACGGCGGGCCTTGCTTTTTTCGGAACTACATAATGAGGTTCAAAACCTTTTTCGGCGTCAACCCCCAATTCATACGCCGGCAGATCGCGAATATGGCCGAAAGACGAAGCAATCTCAAAATCCTTCGGCAGAAATTTGCCGATAGTTTTGGCTTTAGTTGGCGACTCTACTATTATCAACTTCATTTATGTTAATTAGAAATTTAGGTTAATTAGAAATTTTATAAAACATTCCTCCGACATTTTTAATTTTCCCGCATAATTCCAGAAGAGTAAGTTTCTGATTAAGTTCCGCCGGACTCAAATTGCTTTTTTGCAAAATGGAGCCGGCGTCCAGCGGTTCTTCCATCAAACCCAATAAGTATTGGTCGATGTCGTCCGTTTTGTCAAGAGTGTTCACTGGGACCGTCTCCATTCCCAGAAGTTCCAGAACATCGTCGGCTGAACGAATGACTGCCGCGCCGTTTTTCAAAAGCGCGTTTGTTCCGAATGAATTTATTGAGCCCACTTCCCCGGGAACAGCGCCCACTTCCCTATTATAATCAAGCGCTAAATTTGCCGTAATTAAAGCGCCGCTTTTCCGGGGAGCCTCCACAACCACCACCAATCGGGATAATCCCGCTATAATTCTGTTTCTCTGCGGAAAAGTCCATTTTTCCGGAGCCTTAGCCGGAGGAAACTCGGAAATAACGGCTCCGTCTTGGGCGATTATATTAGCGGCGAGTTCTTTATTCTGCAAAGGATAAATATAGTTAAGGCCGGAGCCCAAAACGGCAACGGTTTTACCTCCCCCCTTCAAAGCTCCGCGGTGAGCGCGGCTGTCAACGCCCAAAGCCAAACCGCTGACCACTAAAATTCCGGAAGCGGCCAGATCCGCGGCTAAGTTCTCCGCGGTTTCAAGTCCATAGCGCGTAGCGCGCCTTGTTCCGACAATGGCCACTGTCGGCTGAACCGCGTAATTCAGATCGCCTAAATAATATAAAATGGCCGGCGGATGAGGAATTTCAGGCAAAAGGTTGGGATAATTTTCATCGCTTTGAAAAACGCTTTTAATGCCCGCGTCTTCAAGAATGCGCCACTCTTGGCGCGGATTTACGTTCCGCCTTGCGTCAAGAAGTAAAGCCAAATCCGCATCACCAGTTTTTTTCTCAATTTCATGATGTCCGGCTGACCACGCGTCTTCAAATGAATTGAAAAACGTCCAAAGTCTTCTTAATTTAAGAGCGCCCATACCCTGAATAGTATTAAAAGCATGGGCAAATTGAGCCTCTTTATTCATATACAAATTCCGGAACCAAAAACTAAATGTATGACTCCCTTAAAATGGCTTTAATCCTTTCCACCACTTCTATCGGCGTAAGCTGAGCCTTAACCATGTAATCTTTAGCGCCCAGAGCCTTGGCGCGCTCTATATCCTCGCGCTGTCCCAAATTGGAAAGCACAATCACCGGTATTGATTCTATCTGCGGATCTTTCTTCATCTCCTCCAAAAAAGCAAAGCCGTCCTTAACCGGTATTATCAAATCCAGAACGATTATGTTCGGCTTTACGCTTCTGGCCTTATTCAGCCCCTCCTGACCGTCAAGAGCCTCGCTGATTTTAAAACCTTCTTTTTTTAATTTGAGAACCAAAAGGTCCCGCAGAAATTTATCGTCTTCAACTATTAAAACCGAGTATTGGTTTTGGGCGGGACTATCCGGAGCGCCGCCTGTGACCCCTTGAGGATTTTCAGAATCATTCATACTAATTTATTAATGATTAATAATTAATAATTGAATTGGCCTATAAAGTTAATTCTGCCATATAATATGTATATGGTAAATGCTTCAAAAAATTTAGGCCTGTCTTGGTCGGACTTTGAACAAAAACTTCTGGCCAAAAATAGGGGGCGGTTCTCAAAAGACGACTTGGCGCTGATTAAAAAAGCTTTTGAATACGCCTCCGAGGCCCATCGCTTACAGACACGCCTTACCGGAGAAGCGTACATAAATCACGTAACGGACGTCGCGCTGGACGCGGCTTCTTTAAAGCTGGACGTGAAAACCGTTTCAGCAGCACTTCTCCACGACACGGTTGAAGACAACGTAGCCACAATGCGCGACATAAAAAAGAAATTCGGGGACGAAATCGCTTTTTTAGTCCGGGGCGTCACCAAAGTGGATAAATTAAAATACCACGGCGTAGAGCGCGCCGCCGAATCCATGCGACGGATGTTTCTGGCCGTTGCCGAAGATATCAGGGTAGTCGTATTAAAACTGGTTGACCGCCTTAATAATATGAAAACTCTTTACGTCCTGCCGTCTGCCGACAAACAGCGCAGAATCGCGACCGAGACCCTTGAAATTTACGCTTCACTGGCTGATCGGCTGGGAATGGGCGAGATGAAAAATGAACTTGAAGACCTGGCCTTCCGCTATGTCTATCCTCAAGAATACGAATGGGTCAAAAAAGAAGTTGGCGCCAAAATTCCCGAAAGAGAAAAATACCTGAAAAAAATAATGCCGGTGGTCAAAAAAGAGCTGGCGGCCGAACATATAAAACCGCTTGAAGTATCGGCTCGGGCTAAACATTATTACAGCACATGGAAAAAACTTTTGCGCTATGAAATGAACTGGGGCAAGGTTTTAGACCTGGTAGCGCTGAGAATAATCGTAAAAAACGTGGAAGATTGCTATTCAGCGCTCGGTGTCATCCATAAATTATGGAAGCCCATGCCCGGAAGAATAAAAGATTATATAGCACTGCCGAAACTCAACGGCTACAAAAGCATCCATACCACGGTATTTTGCCTTGACGGACAGCCAACCGAGTTTCAGATACGCACCGAGGAAATGCATCGCGAAGCGGAATACGGAATCGCCGCCCACTGGTTCTGGGATGAAGCCGGCAAACCTAGAGGCGGAGCCGAATTCAAAGAACAAAAGTTCGCCTGGGTTAAACAACTGCAATCATGGCAAAAAGAATTTGAAAAAGAACAAAATTCCGAAGAATTTTTGGAATCCTTAAAAATTGATTTTTTCAAAGACCGCATCTTCGTTTTAACTCCCAAGGGCGATGTCGTGGACCTGCCCGAGGGAGCCACACCCGTGGACTTCGCCTACCATGTCCATTCGGAAATCGGCAATCACGCGGCCGGCGCGAAAATCAATTCCAAAATGTCTCCGTTATCGTCAACTCTATCCTCCGGAAGCGTGGTGGAAATCATAACTCAAAAAAATAAAAAACCCAGCGCCGAATGGCTGACCTTTGTAAAAACTTCTTTAGCCAAAAACCGCATAAAAAAAGTGCTTGGCATAATTCATCCGTCTAAAAAAATTGGCGAAGACTCCGCTGAATTAAATATAGTCGTAAAAAATAGAGTCGGCGTCCTGAAAGATATAACCGCGGTGCTCGCCACTTTCAGAATTAATATAGAATCCGTCTCCAGCGCGGCGCACGGCAATGATTATCCGACCATCACCATAAAATTCCGAAGCAAAAAAGCCGAACAGCTTGAACGCATAAAAACCCGCATCAAAAAAATCAGCGGAGTGCAATCGGTAGCGGAGAAAATCAAACCGTAAAATCCTTCAGGTCTTCGGGGCGGGCTTGAGCGGTCATTATGTTTATTTCGGACTCCGGCGAAGGCAAAGAATCCAAAGATTCGTCTTCAAAAGGTTGACCCGAAACCGGCTCATTTAGCGGTATTTTTTCAGCAAGTTTTTCTTCAGGCCGAACACTTCCATAATCAGCGCCCTCTTGAGTTCTATGCAAAGCAACTTGATTTATCAGAGTGCGTAGTTCGTCTTCCGAAAAAAATTCAATGGAAATCTTTCCGCCGATGCCTTTCCTTTCTATATATACTCTGGTGCCCAGAGCTTCGCGCAGCTTTTCTTCAAGCGAACGGGTTTCGGCATCCGGTATGTCGTCGCGCTTGCGCGTACGCTCAACCGCGATTCGGCGCGACGCTTTTTCGGCATCGCGGACCGAAAGCCGTTTGAAGTAAATATCATTAAACAAAGCTTCCTGTTCTTCGGGCCGCTCGGACAGCATCATAAGAGGCCTGGCATGTCCCTCGCTTATTCGCCCGTCAGCAAGCGCTTTTTGCACATATTCCGGAAGAGACAGCATTCTTAAAGTATTGGCCACGAATTCGCGGCTTTTCCCGATTTTCAAACCGACGTCGCGCTGACGCATATTGAAATTATCCATCAGTTGTTTGAAAGCGACGGCCCGTTCCATCGGATTCAAATCTTCACGCTGGACATTTTCAATCAAAGCAATCTCCAGTTTCACTTTGTCGGCCGGCTCACTTCGTATCATTGCCGGAACATGAGCCAATCCGGCTATCTTTGCCGCTCTCAAACGACGTTCACCGGCAATCAGCTCGTAGTCAACCGCGATGCCCGCGCCGGTCTCACGCTCTTGACGCACCACCACCAACGGCTGCAAAATGCCGTATTGTTTGATTGATTCGGCAAGATCGTTGAGCTTTGCCTCATCAAATTCGCGCCGCGGCTGAAGCGGATTCGGACTTATTTTATCGGTTTCAATCCAAAAAATGCTTTGGGTTTTATTTGAGGCTTCGGATGAAATTTCAGACATTATTTATAGGTTAGCAAATCAGTTTTTTTTGACAATGGGTGGATAAATGTATAGATTTATCGTAGAAGTTTATGCCGCGGTGGCGGAACTGGCAGACGCACAGGACTCAAAATCCTGCGACCGCAAGGTCATGTGGGTTCAACTCCCACCCGCGGCACCAAGAATTTAAAATAATTATTGGTGGGAGTTGAAGGGCTGCCTTTAGGCAGCCCAGGCTTGCAGACGAGCAAAGCGAGTCAAAAGAACTCCCACCCGCGGCATCACGTAAGAAAAATAGAAAAGAAAAATTTTTAATCCTAGTGATTCTTTCCAAGAAGCGGCCAAACGCCGCTTCTTGACGTATTAGATTGGATATGCTATGATTGCTTTCAAATCTAGGCATAGTGCTTAGGTTAAAATGTGCCTTGATAGGAGGGCAGAACGTTGAATGCAGAAACGCTTGGCGTCGATATCGGCGGCGTCATCATCGACCGAGTGAACGACGGAACCGATACCTCGTTCTTCACTGACAATTACCTGCGGACTACGGCAGTGCCGGGCGTCTTCGACGCTCTGCGTCAGCTCGTGGAGAAGCGGTTCGGCGACAAGGTATTCCTTGTCTCGAAGTGCGGTCAGCGTGTGCAGAACAAAACCCTGCAATGGCTCGACCATCACCGCTTCTATGACCTCACTGGAATCGGACGCGAGCGCGTTCGCTTCTGCCGTGAGCGACACGAGAAGGCCGGTATCTGTGAGGAGTTGGGCGTTACCCACTTTGTTGACGACCGATTGGAAGTCTTGGGCAACCTCGCTACGGTGAGCACGCTCTACCTCTTCCAGCCGCGTCCCGATGAAGTGTGGCGATACGCTCGCTTCCTCAGCCGCGTCAAGCAGGTGAACTCGTGGCAGGAAATCCTGAACGGAGAACTGCCGTGAGGAATAACCACAACCAACAGGCCAGCGTTCGCAAGAGCGTTCGGCCTGTTTCTTTTTTCTGATTGTCATTGTTGTCATCATTTTTAAAATCCTATATTCTTTAGGTATTCGCTTCGCGAATTCTTGGATTGAATGCCGCCACATCCTTCGCTGAAGCTACGAAGTGCAAAGCAAAAAAAAACTTGCTTGTCCGTCCGTAGCTGAAAGCGAAGGAGGGAAATTGTCACTTCCTTTCAGGATGCCAAAACAGCAAAAGAATTCGGAGAAAAATACGTGCCCCGTTAAATTTGCGAAGCAAATCTTTTAGGGGAAAAAGAAATTCCCGATTTCGTTAGAAGCAGAAAAGAAAATTTTTTAATCCTATGAATATTCCTGACCAAAAGTTTTATGATAAAGTTGCTAAAAAATTCGGCGGCTATAAGTCCGAAGCAATTCACAAAAGCCATTTTCCCAATGGGAATCCAGAAGAAATTTTTCTTGAGCAACTTATTAAGTATGGCCACAAAGATAAGACCGCTCTTGATATTGGTTGTGCCGACGGAAGATTTACGCTTAAAATAGCAGAAAAATTTCATAAAACTTTTGGAATTGATATATCTTCTGAAATGCTCGCTAAGGCCAAGCAGTTTCAAGAAGAACAGAAAGTTTCTAATGTTACTTTTCAAAAAGCCGAGGCAGAAAAACTTCCATTTAAAGACAAATATTTTGATTTGATTTACAGTCGTAGAGGCCCAACTCCTTATCAAGAAATTCATCGAGTTTTGAAAAAGAGTGGTTGTTTTATAGAAATTGGTATCGGCGAGAAAGACGCAAAGGAATTGAAGGAGGTTTTTGGTCGGGGCCAAAATTTTGGCGGCTGGGATAAATCCGTCCTTGCATCGAAAAAGACGGAGCTTGAAACACTTGGCTTTAAGGAGATTTTCGCAAAAGAATTTTTTTACTCCGAATATTATTCGGATATTGATAATTTCAGCCTTTGGCTTGAAAGTGTGCCTATTTTTAAGGATTTTGACCCAACTAAAGACGGGAAATTTTTGTCCGAGTATGTTGAAAAAATGAAAACGCAAGAAGGTATTGAGTTGAAACGCCATAGAGTTGTCATTGTTGCTCATAAAATCTAAAAAAGAATTTGTCACCCTATCGCATCAAGAATGTCACCTCATAAGGTTAACTGTACCTGAGCTTGACAAAGTCATATATACTTGCTACACTGTAAACAGTCGGAGTGTGGAATTATCTACATTCCCTTGAACAAATCAAACCTTAGGAGGTGAACGCGATGAACCGGCACAGCACTTCGTTGTCCCCGATAGAGCTTGTCAACAAGCTCAACGAGGGAGGATGGGTCGTGTCTGGTGGTCATCAGGTGCGAGAGCTCGGCTTCTCGCCGAATCCTCAGGTTGTCGGAGCGTCTCTCTTCGGAGAGCTGGTGAAGATCGAATCCGGAGATCGGAGTTTCGAGGTTCCGAGCGACAACATCGCCCTTACCGATCCTTGGACTGTCGAGATCCGCCATACGTTCATGCGGAAACAACAGCGCAAGAAGATCGAGGGCGGCGGTTGGCGTGAAGTGCCTGCCGTGGGAATCGCGCTTTATGTATCGAACCCGACGCTCAAGGAAACGATCCGCAGGGATTACGAGGCGCGGGCTCAGCGCGAGAAGGAAGAGCGAGAGCGTCGTAGGGCGGAAGCGCACGAAGCGGCACGACAGCAGTTCGTCGCGAAGCTCACGAGCGAATTCGTTGGCAAGAAGCTCACCGAGATTGACGTGGTCGGCGAGAATCTCCACATCAAGTTTGAGGATGGCTCCGAGCTGTCCGCCAAGCTCGACGGTGGTGACTGCTACGATGCGTGGATCAACGTGAACAACATCTCGCTTCGCGACTTCGAACGCCCGCCATGGTGGTGATCGCAACAAAAACTAAGCAGACTGCCCACCCGCTACGTCTTCGGGCGTAGCGGGTTTCTCATTTTTAAAATTGTAAAAAACAAAGAATTTGCCGCCCCATACTTCGCTGCGTCCTTCGCAGTAGTGACTGCTACGGAGTAGGACCAAGGCTTCGTAGGGCAATGCAAAGAAAAATTTCCATAAGAATTTAAAAGTGGAAAATGGCCTGAAATAAGGGCTTTTTTTGATTGCTCTGTTTTGGCTTGACATATGAGTTTATATATGCTATACTTATTACAGTAAATTAAGCACATTGATTTTTGGCTTTTGCGGCAACAAATGGGAAATTATTCCTTAGTTTCTCGCTTGTTGCTGCAGAAATGCGGCTGCCTCCACAATTCACCTGCTGAATGGTTCAGTAGTGTGGTATTGCGGAGTACCTCCCAGGAGGTTCGTATGAATCAGCTAGTTGCGCGTCTCGCGGGTGTCATCAGCAATGGCATCCAGGTCAGCGGTCTGTCGTCGCAGGAATTCCCCGAGTCGAGGTGGAGAGAAGCGATTCTCTTCTTCCTCTTCGGGATCTGGTCGGACCGGCAAAGTGTGGTGCATCGTCCGAAGATCAACTTCGGCGACTTCACGCTCCGGCTCGATTACTACAACGGCGAATACTACGCGTACGGATACGCGGAAGTGCCGCAGGAGCCGCCGGCGCTCGGTCCCGACGATCTGGTGGAGACATCAGGTCGGCAAGCCGATGTCGAGGTTGCGCTGATCCGGTTCGTGAAGAACGATCGGATCAGGCAGCTTCGCCTGTGCGTGGTGTGTGACCAGAAGGTCCGCCACGCACAGCTCGTCCTTTGGAAAAAGGCGAGACGCGGCGAGTACGGCTGCGCTGGCATCGGGCTTCCCTACACGTGGGGAACTCGAGGGCCGGTGTGGATGTAGGAGGAGTAAGCGTTCGTTCTAAAGGTTTCCGGATAGTCACCTTCGAGTGCTGTCCATCACAGGCACCGTTCATTCAGTTGACGGTGCCTTTCTCTTTATATTTTTCAAAAAATTTGCCGCCCGCCAAAATAAAAATACGCAACACTCGTTGCGTATTCATTTTTTACTTTTTCAGTTCTCTGGCAATAATTTCTTTTTGAATGGGATTTGCGCCCTCATAAATTTCAAATGCTTTAGCTTCCTGCCAAAGGCGTCCCGCAAGAGCTTCGCGGGTGTAACCCATGCCGCCGTGAATTAAAACATTTTTATCGGCGCAAAAAAGCGCGCTTTCAGTAGCCCTTGTCTTCGCGGCCGAAGCCCATTTACGAAAATCGGGCGCGCCGGAGTCCTTAAGCGAAGCGGCGTAAAGCGTCCAGAACTCGGCTTCTTTGACCGCCATGGCCATATCGGCAAGAGTGTGGCTAACCACCTGATGGTCAATCAAAAGTTTTCCGAAAGTCCTCCTCTCTTTGGTATAGGCCAACGCGTCTTCAAACGCGGCTTCAGCAACTCCCCACGCTTGGGCGGCAATAAAAATCCGACCCGAAATCAGGGTATCCATAAAAATTTTAAAACCTCGTCCTTCTTTGCTTAAAATATTTTCCTCCGAAACAAACGTATCTTTAAAATGAATTGAACCGAAAGGAGCGGAGTGAAGTCCTATTTTTTTTATCTCTTTGGTAACGCAAGTCGCACCTATATCTACAATGAAAGCAGTCAAACCGTCGTATTCCGGCCGGTCTTTGTCTGCCAAATGGGTTCGTGCCAGAACCAGGATAAAATCGGCAAAAGTAACATTGGTAATAAAGGTTTTCTCGCCATTTATTCTATATGCGCTTCCGAACACACTTATGTCGGGGGGGTGTGCTTTGGTTTTCACGCCCGAGGCATGCGAACCATAATTCGGCTCGGTCAAGCCAAAACACCCATGCTTCTCGCCCCTAATTAGCGGCTTCAGGTATTTTTCAATTTGCTCGGCCGTACCGTATTTTGCCAGAGAATAGGCTACCAAGGAATTCGGGACAATGATCAAACTCAAAGTGCCCCCGGCCCAGACCTTGGACAACTCCTTGACAATAAGCATTTGAGAGACGGAATCCAAGCCCATTCCACCAAACTTCTGGGGAACATTTATGCCCAAAAATCCACAATCGGCCGTTTTCTGAAAAAGATGTGTGGGGCATTTTTCTTGCGCCTCATATTCTTCAACAATGGGCGCGAAATGAGTGACGGCAAAACCTTTCGCCATATCTTGAATCATTTTTTGCTCGGCAGTCAGTTCAAAATCCATAATCGGACCCCTTATTCAGTTTTCAACAGCCATCCACATCATAAATCTATACTCTTCCGTCTTCAAGCGTGCTAAACTTTCCTTATGCTTTTATCCCGAAACGCAATTTTAAGACATATTAAGGAGGGCAATATAATTATTGCTCCTTTTCATCCCAAAAAGCTCAAAACCACGAGCTACGATGTGACACTCGGCGAGCATTTCTGGCGCGAATCGCACCCGAACGGCGGACACACCATACATAATATATATGACGAGGCCTCAACCAGACGTATTTGGTCGGGACCGCATAAAGCGGCTAACGCGGACAAACTTTCAAAACAAATGGGGATGAAATTCGCCAATATCAAACCGCGCGATAAGGTCATTCTCCTGCACCCGGGAGAAACAATCCTTGCGCACACCCAGGAATTCGTCGGCGGCCGCAAAAAATGCGTCGGCAAAATGTACGCCCGCTCATCACTCGGACGAAATTTTATTGAGGTTTGCAAAGACGCCGGCTGGGGAGATGTCGGGTACTTTAACCGCTGGACGATGGAGGTGACGAACAATTCACAGCACTTCACGATACCGCTGGTTGTCGGACGCAGAATAGCGCAGATGGTTTTTTACGAAGTAGAGCCAATATTAGATAAAGATTATTCCCAGGATAAAGGCAAGTATCAGGCGGCCGACGATTTAAATAAACTCAAAAAAGAATGGAACCCCCATATGATGCTCCCCAAAATGCATCTTGATTGGGAAGTTAAGGAAAGTTAGATATCGGAGCGTTTTTGATATTTTGATACGACGTAAGTCGTTAAATACGCCGAGGCAATGCCTATAATAGCGCCCCCCAAGATGTCTGACGGCCAATGGATACCCGCGATAACTCGGCTTAGCCCCATGGCTAAAGCAAACAAATAAAATAAAATTCCCCACTTTTTGTAATAGATAAAAACTCCGGCTGCCACAGCAAAGAAAAAAGCCGCATGACCCGAAGGAAATGACCCTCCGCCGTTATGCGCTATTAGTTTATAAACATCCAAAACTCCCGCCTTCGCCAAGGCTTCGGCGGACAAGTCAAACGGGCGCGGTCTGTCGTAAAAAAATCTGATGATCTCCGTAACCACAAACCGCGACAGAAGGCCCGAGACAACGGCCACAAAAACCATGTGCCTTGCCTTTAATTCCCCTCTTTTTAGATAGGCGGAGACCGCCAAAAACGCACCGACTCCCGCAAGCATCCACCAGCCGAGATATTCGGCCTTGAAAATTACGGCTGTGTCAAAAAACTGCCATCGCCCCGCAAAACTATTTAAATAACTTAAAACAGCCGTATCCATATTATCAATGTTTACCAGACACTCGGTGTTTGGTTTTTTGCGACAAAACAATAAAGTTTTTAAAAAGCATCGCGACCGTTAAGGGGCCGATGCCGCCGGGAACGGGAGTAAACAAAGACGCCTTCTCGGAAACCACCGGATCAAAATCTCCTTTCAGTTGGCCGGACTCGGATGAGGTACCGGCATCAATGGCAACAACGCCGTTTTTTACCATGCCTTTTTTAATCAATCCGGATTTGCCCGCTCCCGAAATAACAATATCGGCGCCAGCCATAACTTCTGAAAAATTTGGCGACTTGGTGGTTAAGATGGTGAACGGCAAACGCCGGCTTAAAAACCACAAAGCAACGGGCTTGCCCACCAAAACGCCCTCGCCCACAATAACTATATTTTTACCCGCGAGTTCAATTTTATTTTTTTCAAAAATATGTTTAATCGCCCCCACAACCGGAGGAGTTATGGAAAAGCGGGCGCTTGCGAACTTACCGACGGCTTCCGATGACAAAACATCAACATCTTTATCCGCGGGAATGGCGTCCAGCAGATATTGAGTTCTTGATTTTATTTCTTCTGGAAGCGGCAATTGGATTATGACTCCGTTATTTTTTTTATCGTGCGTTATTTTTGAGAGATAATCCCTTAATCCCGCCCGCGATTTCCATATTTCTTCTTTCGGTTTTTTTATTTCAACTTCAATGCCTATTTCCGCGCCGTATGCCTGCTTTCGCTTAATAAAACTGGCTGATGCCGGATTTTCACCGATGTAAATTACGGCGAGCTTAAGTTTTTTTCCGGCTGCCGAGATTTCTTTTTTTAATTCTTCCTTAATTTCTTCGGCAAGATTTTTTCCGTCAATAATCATTGTTTAATCGGAAATTTCTTTACGAAGCGCGCGACTTCTTTTTTAACGCTCAAGGGGCTTATTTCACTTTTTAAAAGCCCGTCAATCCACCCGGCGATAATCACCATCTCTTTTTCTTTCATTCCCCTCGTGGTCACGGCCGGAGTTCCAATACGAATCCCCGACGGATTAAAAGGAGAACGGCTGTCATACGGAATACCGTTTCGGTTGATTATAATTCCGGCTGATTCCAGAATACTCTCGGCGTCTTTTCCGGCAAGACCTTGCGACCAGACATCAACTAAAAATAAATGATTGTCTGTTCCGCCCGAGACAATTCGCCAGCCCTTCTTTTTTAATTCATCGGCAAGAACTTTCGCGTTTTTTACGATTTGGCGAGCGTATTTTTTAAACGGGGGTTGCATCGCTTCGCGTAAAGCGACGGCAATCGCGGCGGTTTGATGATCATGGGGCCCGCCTTGTCCCCCCGGAAATACGGCTTTATCGATCAACTCTGAAAGTTGGAAGTTGGATGTTGGATGTTGGATTTTTCGTGCGAAAATTAAGGCGCCTCTGGGGCCTCTTAAAGTTTTGTGGGTCGTGGTTGTAATAATGTCGGCGTAAGGAAACGGCGAAGGATAAACTCCGCCCGCAACCAAACCCGCGAAATGCGCCATATCAACCATCAAAAGCGCGCCGACTGAATCGGCAATTTTTCTGAATTTTTTAAAATCCAATTTTTGTGAATAAGCCGAATATCCGGCAACAATCATCCTGGGCTTTTCTCTTTTCATCCGGCTTGCAAGTTTTTTATAGTCCAGAATTTCTGTTTTCCTGTCAACCGTATAATGAACCCAGTGCCAAAACTTGCTGGTTAAACTAACCTTTGAACCGTGAGACAAGTGCCCGCCCTGATCCAAGGCCTGTCCCGCGATTTTTTGTCCCGGTTCAATCAAAGCCGAGTAAACAAGAAAATTTGCCGGAACTCCGGAAAGCGCCTGAACATTCACGCCCCAACGCGCCGGATTTAATTTAAAAAGTTTCAGCGCGCGCTCCTGTGCCAGCCGCTCAACTTTATCAATAATTTCGTTTCCGGCGTAATAACGCCTCCCCGGATAACCTTCTGAATATTTATTAGTCAAAACCGAACCGCTCGCCTCCCGAACCTCTTTTGATGCAAAATTTTCAGAAGCAATCAGGTTGATAACGCCTTGCTGCCGCTTTTCTTCGGCTTTAATCAGTCCGCGCATTTTTTGGTCTATCATTATTTGATAATAGGCATTGACAAATGGTTTTGCAAGAGATAAAATACGTATCGGGTGTTAAAAACCAAGACCAGAAAGGAGGTGCCGTGTCTATCAACGGTTGTCCAAAAACGATCTCGGAAGTTAAAAAAATGGCCGGCGAACTTAGTGGGCGATTTGTAATTTGTGGTATTTTTGCGGGAATTTTTTTGTCCTCCCTATTGATGGCAATAGTCATCAGCACAGTGGCCGTAATTCCAAGAAGTGCGCCTGGGTTTTTTAGTTTTATTACACCATATTCTCTTGCTGTGTCTCTTCTCGTTGTTTCTTTCGTAGCCGGATTAATAAGTTGCGTAGGAGCTAAACGACTGATGGACAAAATCGACAGAAACTAATAGAGTGGTTGAGAATATTTAGCCCGAACCCGAAAGGTCGGGTTTTTTGTTTAAAAATTAAAATTTTAACCTCAACCAAATAATCCAGTTAAATAAAACTAAAGCTGTAATTTTTCCAGTTCTTCTTTGCTCACCGCGCCTTCTCTTAAAATTTTTGGGGGCCAAATTGTGCAGTCAAGGACAGTTGATGGTTTTGACGGAGGCAAGTCGCCGGCGTCCAAAATTAAATCCGGTTTAACTTTGAGACCTTTAAACTCTTTGATAAGCTCATCTATTTTCGTGTGCTCCGGCTTGCCTGAAACATTAGCCGAGGTTCCCGTGATGGGTCCCCCAAATTTTTCAATAATTTTTAAAACTAAATCGTGATTAGGCATTCTCACGCCTATCGTCCCGCCATTTTTTGCATTAAATACGCAAGTTATTTTACCGGGCCAAACTTTTTTCAAAAAACCCCCGAGTCTGCCCTCCCGCTCCAAGTCCGAACTCGGTTCTGGCAGAACCGAGTTCGGACTTGGACTAAGCATTTCGAGCGAAGAAACAAAAACGGGCAGTTTTTTGTCTTTCACTCTGCCCTTTATCTCAAAAACTTTTCTAACCGCTTTTTCGTTGCCGGCATCGGCGGCTAATCCGTAAACCGTGTCCGTCGGCACAACAACCACCCCGCAGTTTTTTAACACCTCCACAGCTCTGCCAACCGCCTCATCAAAATTATTTTTTCCAACTTTTAATATTTCCATCAGGATAAAAGCAATTTTTGGATTTCGTCAAGAGTGCGGCAGTCGTGATCACAATCTACTTTTTCGCGCTGTCCCGCAAGTTCCTGGCGCACCAGCTGAAAAACTTTTATCTGCGGAAATGCTTTTTTCACCGCGCCAACGGAGCCGGTATAATTGTCATCAATAAATATTATTTCTGACGGCGCAAATGAGCTCAAAATCCTGCCGACTTCTTCTGTTTTAGACCGCCCCTTTGTTAAAATAATGTCGTCGACCAATTCATCTATTCCGCTGTGAACAATTTTTCTCCTTTGCCAATCGGGATGTCCCGAGCTTATAATTATCGTCCGCCACCCGTTTTTTCGCAGAAAGTTCAAAAAGTCACCAACGTCTTCGTATATAAGATTTTTCATAACAGAGACAACATTTTTTTGAAACAATACCGCGAAAATTTCCGGATTAAATCCGGGACATTTGGGGGCCAGATGCTTTACAAAGTTGTCTTGGTGATAAACTTTGCCGGAAGAAACCAGTTGGTCTCTATATTTTTTATAAATCAAATCGAGTTCCGCCTTTTTGGCCCCCGCCAAACAAAAGTTTTTTCCGGCCAGCTCAATAAACTCTCTGGTCTTAAACAAAACGTCGTCAAAATCCAAAAGCGCGATTTTAGTCACATCAGGCATATTTTAAAATTATGTCGGCTAATTTTTTATGGTCGTGGCGTATAAATTCTCCCTTGCGCAACAAATTGGTTTTTACGACTTTTAATTTTGAGGGGGCAGAAAATCCGGCAAGAAAGGGATCTACAAAAAAAGCGCGCTCTTTGCGATAACGCCTTAAAACTGTCTCCGGCGGTTTTTGATTATTTAAAATAACGATGTCCAGCATCCCTTCACCGAGATATTTTTCAAGGGCTAAGACAAAATCGCGAGCCACAAATCCGTGCGTCTCGCCATATTTAGTCATTAGGTTGCAGATAAAAATTTTTTTGGCCGAGGACTTCGCGATTGCTTCCGAAATGCCGCTCACAAGCAGATTCGGTATAACGCTCGTATAAAGGTCGCCCGGGCCCATTACTATCAAATCGGCCCGCTTAACGGCATAAAGGGCCTTTGAATTTGCCTTGGCTTCCGGCTCAAGCCAGAGTTTGTTTATCGCCAACTCTCCATCATGTTTTGGAATATCAATATTAGTTTCGCCCCGTATCACCGCGCCGTTTTCGAGCTCTGCCAAAAGACGGACATCAGCAAGGGTCACCGGAATCACTTCCCCTTTTTCCACTGCCAAAAGACGCGAAGCTTCGTACAACGCTTTTTCAAAATTGCCGCAGATTCTTTCGAGCGCCGTAATTATGAGATTTCCGAAATTATGGCCGTTCAGTCCCCCTTCGCGAAAACGATAATTGAAAAGTTTGGACAAAAGTTCGTCCGGATGTTTAGAAAGGGCGACTAAAGCTCTTCGGACATCACCCGTCGGCAGAATACCGAACTCCTCGCGAAGAATTCCGGTTGACCCTCCATCATCAGCCATAGAAACTATAGCTGATAAATAAACCGGATGTTCTTTCAAAGCCGACAAAACGGTATAAACACCGGTTCCGCCGCCAACAACAACAATTCTTTTTTCTTTTGGCATAAAGCGAATTTAATGTTCGGCATTTAATTTTAATATGCCCTCGGCCTTCTTAAGGTCTTCGGGATATCCGATAGATATCCAGGTCGGGGCTTCCACGCCGTAAAGATCATAGTCTTGGATCAACTGATTAGTCATAGTCGTCAGATAATATTCTCCATTGGAATGCCGGCTGGGCTTGTAATCAAAAATCCGGCCGTCAAGAACCATGGCGCCGCAGGAAATAATGTTGGATTTAGGATTTTCGGGCTTTTCTTCTATCTCAAGAATCTTTTTATTTTTATTCATCAAAATCACGCCGAATCTCCGCGGATCTTCAACTTCAGTAACCGCAACGGCCAAATCTCGTTTTAACATTTCCTCAAAAACGCCTTTGCCGTAAATATCGTCGGCAAAAAGCATTAAAAATTTTTCCCGTCCCAAAAACGGCCGGCAAAGGCCTAAAGCATGCCCCGTGCCTAATTTTTCTTTCTGCCAAACGTATTTAATTTTTAAACCCCTGAATTCATCTCCCAGAAAATTTTGTATCTGTTCGCCTTTATAACCGATGACCATAATCAATTCATTAATTTCTTTCGGCAAAGCGCCGATAATATGTTCAATAAGCGGTTTGCCGTCCACTGTTAAAAGAGGTTTAGGTCGCTTTAATGTCAGCGGCCTCATTCTTACTCCCTCGCCGGCAGCTAAAATCGCGCACTTCATTTATTTATTCCACGGTTACCGACTTTGCTAAATTCCGGGGTTTATCGACATCTCGCCCTTTAAAAACGGCCATGTAATAGGCAAAAATCTGCAGAGGTATGATAGAAAGAATAGGACTCAGTTCTTCACGAGTTTGCGGAATAGTTAAAATATGGTTGGCGTATTTACCAATTTCATCATTGCCTTCGGTGGTCAACGCTATAATTTTTGTCTTGCGGGTTTTAAGTTCCTGAAGGTTAGATAATGTCTTTTCATAGACGCTGTCTTGAGGAATTATAATGATTGCCGGAAAATGAGCGTCCGCCAGCGCAATCGGGCCATGTTTCATTTCTCCTGCCGGATACCCTTCGGCGTGTATATAAGAAATCTCCTTGAGTTTTAAAGCTCCTTCAAGAGACACCGGCCAGCTATATTTGCGACCAAGATACATAAAATTGTCGTACTTGCTGTAAGATTTGGCTAACGCCAAAATTTCTGAGCATGAAGCCAGAATCTTTTTGGCTTTTGACGGAATGGCCACCAATTCTTTTAAAATCTCCTGACTTAACGAAACATCAAGCGAGCCTTGAATGCGGCCGAAATAAACCGCGGCCAACGCCAAAACCGTAAGCTGAGAAACAAAAGCTTTGGTTGAGGCCACGGCTATTTCGGGACCGGCGTGATTATAAATGCCGGCGTGCACTTCACGGGCAATTGAAGAACCGACAACATTCACCACCCCCAAAGTCAGCACTTCGGCTTTTTTGGCTTCGCGCACGGCTTCAAGGGTATCGGCTGTTTCTCCTGACTGCGAAATCGCTAAAACCAAAGTTTCTTTATCTAAAATCGGCACATGATATCTGAATTCCGACCCATAAATCACTTCGGTCGGTAAATTCGCCAGACTCTCAAAAAGATATTTGCCGACAAGGCCCGCGTAATATGACGTACCGCAGGCGGTAATAATAATGCGCCGCGTTTTTTTCAGCCTGTCCGAAACGGAATCCAGACCGCCGAGTTTCGCGTTGCCGTCTTTAACTATCGCGCGTCCGCGAAGCGCGTTTTCAATTACCTGCGGTATTTCATGGATTTCTTTTTCCATAAAATGGTCAAATTCTCCTTTTTCGGCATCCTCCAAAGACCAATCTATTATTTTTATGTCCTTTTTGAGAGGTCTGGAGCTTTTCGCGCCGGTTCTCAAAATATTAAAAATCTTTTTTGACCTCGGAGTTAAAACCGCCATCTCGTTGTCGTTAAGATATATTACTTTTCGAGTGCGATTTAGAACCGCCGCGGCATCTGAAGCAACAATATATTCTTTTCTGCCAATGCCCACCAGAAGAGGCGAGCCTCGCCTTGCCCCGACAAGAGTCTGCGGTTCGTCAAGCGAAATGGCAACCAGGCCGAAAGTGCCGACAACGTGGCGCAAAGCCTGCAGGACGGCGGTTTTAAGGTCTGGCGCGCCAAAAGCAAGGTGCCTCTCAATTAAATGGGACAAAACTTCCGTGTCTGTTTCGGAACGAAAAATATGCCCTTCGCGCATAAGAGCTTCGCGAATTTTATCGTGATTTTCAATAATGCCGTTATGAGCCACGAAAATTTTATTGGTGCAGTCGGCATGCGGATGGGCGTTTAAAACACTCGGCTCGCCGTGAGTAGCCCAACGCGTATGGGCAATAGCCAGAGAACTTTGCGGCAAATTTTTTAATTTTTTTTCAAGCGCTGAAATTTTTCCGACTTCTCTTTGAATAAATATAGAGCCTCCGGCTTCAATAGCCGCAATGCCGGCCGAATCATAACCGCGATATTCAAGACGCCTGAGCCCGTCAAGCGCTATTTGAACCGCGTTTTTCTTACCTATATACCCGACGATTCCGCACATGCCAAAAATTAAGAAGTTAATTTATTAATGACTATAATTTTTGAGCATCCGCCGAAGCTTTATGCGAAGGCGGATATTCATTTATCCTCGACCACAAATTATCAAATAAAATTCTCTGGGTGCGCGCTATCTTTTCGTCTTTTATCAGAACTCCGAACGGGCTATCGTCTTCAGCCACTGAAATTAAAGCGATTTTTGGGCCGTAAATTAAAAAATATGCCGGAGCATCCTCAGCGATCCATTTGCGCTCAGCCAGTTTCAGATTGGCCGGGTCCCCTCCTTCTCCCAAAGCAATGACTTTTGTTTTAATGCCCCGTTTTATCTTCTCCTTCGTGAAGTCGGGATATAATTTATATAAATAGGAGCGAACCGATTTTGAAGAATAAAGCGCGTATTCTTTTTCATCCAGACCGGAAACCGTTGCCAGCACGTCTTGCAATATCAATTTTATGCCTTCATCGGAATCAAAGTATTCAACGCCGGCCCTGCCTCCTTGCTTGGCGTAAAAAGACAAAAGAGACGGCATTGCCTGACGCACTTTTTCTTCACTTCGCTCAATTTTTTTCTTCTGGGCTTCAAGCGTATCAATAATGTCTTCTGGCGAACGAACCACGAAGCGCCTGCGGCTACCCCGGCGTTCGCTTGCAACCAGCCCTTTTTGTTCAAGGGAGTTTAGGGCGTCGTGAACCGACCCCCGGTTTATACCAGTACGTTCGGCTAAAACCCTTACTGAAGCCGAGCCCATGGGCAACAGTGCCTCATAAATCTGCATTTCCTTGTCAACCAATCCTATATCCTTTAATACATCTTTTACTTCCAGCATATATTTAAGGCTATTTTTAAGCATATAGTTTGTCAACTAATTTTCTACAGTAGTTGGGGATAACTCATCTGTCAAGATGAGTAAGGGATGTTTTCTAATCAATACTTTTGCGTCACTTAGAATGTTGCAAAGCTATTGAACAATTACAGGGACTTGACAAATAGATTGCTATATGATAGACTTTCTTTGGAAGATCTAGTAATGCGTGACATAGGGTTACGCATATTAAAGCAACAAAGAAGAGAGGAGAAGGTATCATGGGAGTCCTCAAGAAGCTTCTGTTCGGAAAGTTCACGCTGAGGGTGTTCGAGGGTCTCATCAGCAAAGTGCGAAACGAGGGGGTTCCGATCACGCCCGACATCATCAAGGTCATCTTGGTGATGGCGGTGTCTTTCTGGACGAGGGTCACCGTCCGGGATGACGCGGCTGGGGAACTGATGCAGATCCTTGCCAACAACAAGGGGCGTGAGGAGCTCATCGAGGCAGACACGAAGCGGGCGGACGCTCAAATCGCCGTGCTCGAGAACAGGATCGCCGAAATTCGGGACTCGGCAGGGAGGCGCAAGAGAGCTCTTGTCCTGGAAAGCGAGGGCGACAATCTCCGCGCCGAGAAGATCGGGGAGGCTCTTCGCCTCTTCAACTCCAGTGGCGCCTAAGGGAGGCTCCACACCCTGAAAAAGTCCGGGAAAAAGCCATGAGCTTGAAGCTCTCGGCTTTGCCCGGCCGCCCCACCTCCGTGGGGCGCTTTTTTATTTTCTAAAAACTGTCAAAACTAAATTTTGGCGGGAACAAAAAAGACGGATTTTTCATAAGTCGTTATTCATGTCCGGAAAATCATACCCTGATGGGGGACTTGACAGATTCTGTGGGTTTGCTATAATGGCTGCAGTTTGAAAAGAGGAGCAGTTCGTCCAGTTTGAAGGGGCCTACAGGGAGTTCCCTTTGGATCGGCCAATCCGAAGGAGCCAAGCACTCTTGTCTGCTTGGTGAAGCCCTGCTGCGATGGCTGCTAGCCCATAGGCAGCTCCCCACCGCGGCCTCGATGTTTTGCGGTGGCGGAATTGGAGATAAGGAGGCATAACGTCATCTGGAGAAGGCTTCGGAGCGCCTCCGGGGGAGAATTGAACCTGACAGAGGGGTTCAACTTCCCCCAAGTTCTTTTTTCCGGAGCGTCTGGTAATACGGGGAATTGACTCCCCGACAGGCGTTCCGAGGGGGACCCCTGAGGGCCGCCCGAAAGCGCGGAACCTCACGGATCCCCTGCCGCCGTAAGGCCCGCCAAGCTGAGTCTTGGCTGCTGC
Organism: Candidatus Niyogibacteria bacterium; assembly: GCA_016432485.1. NCBI lineage: Bacteria > Candidatus Niyogiibacteriota > Candidatus Niyogiibacteriota bacterium. Next base: position 704,827 of record CP066691.1, on the reverse strand, counting down.
GCGATACCCGCGGAAGACGTTCCGCAAAAAAAGGGCCGCAGCAGGGCTGGCGGCATTGTAAGCCCGTCTTCCTGGGAACAGGAGGGCGGGCTTTTTTTATTTTAAAACCAACAATAATGGCAAGAGCTAAGCTCTTGCCATTAAAATTTTTAATCTCTCCATTGTTCCAATTTAACCAGAAGCGAATAAGCGGCGCAACCAAGCGCCGGCCATAAAAGAAGGAATCCGATGCCCGATGGCCAAACCTCCCAAAAAAGTTTATCGGAGAATACCGTTTCCGGATACAAAACAAAGGTCAGGAGGAGAAATAATATAGCAGCCGAATGAAATCCCATTTTAAGTTTACCCGCATAATTGGCTTTTACATTTTTGTCCGGCTTTTTATACACCCAAGTCCTTTCAAAAGTTGAGGCCGCATCGCCTAAAAAAAGTATAAAAAGTGTAAAAAACGCGGTCCAACCGATTGTAAAAACCAGAGCGGCTGAATAAGACCAGTTAAGCGCTTTGTCGGCCAAAGGATCGAGATAAGCGCCGAAACGTGTTCCGCCGTATTTTTTAGCCAGCCGGCCATCAAGCCAATCCGTAAATAAAAAAACCAGATAAAAAATCGCAAAGGCCTTAAAAGACCAGAATGTTTCAAGGTCGGGATAAGCTCCGGGGAATTTTAAAATCAGATACAGAAAAAATGCCGTAATCGGGCCGAAAATAAGTCTTACCAAACTTAAGTAATCTGCGGGTTTCATTATTCGCTTTCTCCATTTGCAAAAATCATTCGCTTCTTTCGTCAAATTATCACCGCTGTATTTGAAAGTCAAAAGCCCGCCGGTAAGATGCCGGCGGGCGGAAATGCGCTTAATTTTTTTAAAGGGATTTGATGCCATGCCATTGCCCGTCTTTCGCTGACAGAACGGAAAAGTTTTGATATCCTTCTCTGAATAAAACGGAAAGGGGTTTGGCTTCAGAAAAACGATTGTCCAAAAACACAAGTCCCTTGTCAAAATTGACACATAAAACGGCGTGATTGAATTCATATTCGCTGTCGGGTCTTAATTTGCCGCCGATGGGCGCGAAGCACACCGCTCGCCGCAAAATTTTCTCATCCCATCCAAGTTTTTTCAGAATTAGACGAAACGCCGCCATAAAATCGTCGCAGTCGCCGCGCCAAGCGCCGTTTTGAAAAACAGGCAGTCCCCAATGTTCGGCTTGATCGCGAGTCACAGAATCTTCCGTCCAGACCACGTGATCCAAAACAAAAGCCAAAACGGCGTTAAGCTCGCGGCCCAAATCCGGACGATAAATAACCTTAGGGCCCAGAAAATTCCCTTCTCCGGATTCAAAACCGATACTTACATCTCTTTTATGGGCAATTTGCCCTGACTGCAGCCAGCCGGCAACAACTTCTTCAAACTTCATTTCTTAAACCCTCCTCTGACGCAGTCCTCGTCAGCTACTTCGCTGGAAGGACTGATACAGCTTTGAATGAATCCTGGCGGAGCCGCTCTCCACCCGCCGTCACCAAACGATTCTTCTTTTCGCGTTCCCCAGTCGATGGGGTCGGAGGGCTTTTGCGCGCCGCATCCGAAAAGAAAAACCAAAACCAAAAGGATGCCGACGCAATTTCTCAACCGGCGAAACATAGGGCTCTCCTTCCTCTTAAAAGGGTTTATTTGTCAGGGAACGACAACGCCTTTTAACTGCTCAAATTATAACACAACTATATCTATTTTGCAAGCACTATATTTACCAACCGATTTCTGGCCACGATTATCTTTTGAGGATTTTTTCCGCCAAGGAATTCTTTTATCTTCGGGAGATTCAACGTTTGTATTTTAATTTCTTCATCCGAGTCCTTAGATGATATTTCAAATTTTTCGCGGACTTTTCCGTTGATCTGCACAATTATCGTTTTCATCTCCTCTTTAATTTTTGATTCGTCGTATTCGGGCCATTTTGATGTATGAATACTTTCTGACTCCCCCAATTTATGCCAGAGCTCTTCTACAAGAAACGGAGCGAAGGGCGCGAGAAGTTTCAAAAATATTTTAAAACTTTTTTCGTCGCATCCGTTTTCAAACGAGCTTAATAAAATCATCAATTGGGAAATCGCGGTATTGTAATGAAGTTTCTCAATATCATCTCCGATTTTTTTAATTGATTGATTCAGTATGATTTCTAATTTGGGATTTTGCCCGGTCATTCGACCGGGCACCCCGTCGGATGACGGGGTGATTTTTTCTTTCAACTTCCAGACCCTATTCAAAAACCTGACAGCGCCCGCGATGCTTTCATCTCTAAAATCTCCGCCCTCGTCAAACGGCCCCAAAAACATCAAATACATTCTAAGAGTATCCGCGCCGAATTTATTTATATAATCGTCGGGATTCACCACATTGCCTTTTGACTTGGACATTTTCGCGCCGTCTTTTATTAAAAGTCCATGCGCGCGGAACTTTTTGAATGGCTCGTCAAAATCAATCAAACCCCAATCATAAAAAACTTTGGTTAAAAATCTTGTGTATAAAAGATGCAAAACGGCGTGCTCGGCGCCTCCGATATACATATCCACGGGAAGCCAGCGCTTCGCGAGCTTCCGGCTAAAAGCTTCTTGCTTATTTTCGTGGTCAATATATCTGAAAAAATACCAGGCCGAATCCAAAAAAGTGTCTGAAACATCCGTTTCCCTTCGTGCTTCCCCGCCGCATTTCGGGCATTTCGCTTTTACGAATTCTTCAACTGTCGCCAGCGGAGATTTATCCGTTCCTGTCGGACGAAAATTCTTTATGTCCGGCAGTAAAACAGGCAGGTCTTTTTCCGGCACGGGTTGCCAACCGGCATTTTTCTTGCCCGCCGAAGCCGCCTCCTTCGCCGAAGTAGCTACGAAGGCCGAGTTGGCGCAGGCGGGGCAAAAAATCATCGGGATTGGAGGCCCCCAGTAACGCTGGCGGGATATAAGCCAATCGCGAAGATGATATTGACTTTTTATTTCCCCGCCAACAAATTTAGTAATCTCCCGCTTTGCTTTCTCTGAATCCATTCCATCAAAAACGCCGGAATTAACCAATTCCCCCCGTCCTTGATACGCCAGCTCAAAACCCAGAAAACGCTTTACGCCAATAACATTGTATTCATGGGTTATTGATCTTATAAGTTCTTCTCCGCTCATCCATACTGGCTCCAACTTCTCCTTTTCTTCAATACTTCGCTCCGTCTGGTTTTCGTCAACCAACTCAAGCAGTACAGGCTGATCCAATCTATGTCTCCATACATTTTTGTTCTCAGCAAAAAAATGCATTGTAACCTCACCGCCTAATTTTTTTACCGGTCTTACTCTGTGCCCAGTTTCTTCAAATACTTCGCGAACCGCTGTTTCTTCTGCCGTCTCCCCTTCGTCAATTCCGCCTATAGGCAAAGACACCCAATTAAATTTATTCCACTTCACGACTAAAAACTTACCATCGCTTTTTCTTTGGACTATAGCCGTAACAGTCCTTCTAAACTCCGCGCCTTCGTGTGGCTCCCCGTAGACCGGCCGAATAACTTCCCTAACTTCTAGCCCGAATTTCTGTGCAAACTCAAAATCGCGCTGGTCATGCGCCGGAACTGCCATAATCGCGCCAGTGCCATAGCCCGCCAAAACATAGTCTGCAATCCATATTGGTATTTCTTCTTTCGTTGCCGGATTTATTGCCTTAATTCCTTTCAATTCTACTCCCGTTTTTCCTTGCTCCGCCGAAGCTTTATGCGAAGGCGAGTCGCCCCTTTCGGCAATTCTTTCTTCTTCGGTTTTTGCCTTGGATTTTTCTATATAATTTCGGATTTCGGATTTGTTTAGGATTTCGGATTTAGAATTTAGGATTTCTTGTGTAAGCCACGGATGTTCCGGGCTTAACACAAGGTATGTTGCTCCAAATAAAGTATCCGGCCTCGTCGTAAAAACCTCTGTTTCAACTTTTAGCTGTAAGCTCTTAGCTTTTAGCGGAAATTTTATTAACGCTCCTTCTGACTTCCCAATCCAATTTTTCTGGGCAATCTTAATTCGTTTGGACCAATCTATTTTTTCAATATCATTCAAAAGCCGCTCGGCGTAATCCGTAATTTTAAAAAACCATTGCTCAAGTTCTTTTTTAATTACTTTTGTCCCGCACCTTTCGCACTCGCCCGCAAGCACCTGTTCATCGGCTAAAACCGTTAAACATTGCGCGCACCAATTAACGCTGGCTTTTTTGCGATAGGCGAGCCCCCGCTTAAACATCTGAACAAAAATCCACTGGGTCCATTTGTAATATTCGGGGTCGTATGTCTCAAGCCGTTCATCCCAAGAAAATCCGTTGCCAATCATTTTCAACTGCTCGTAAAATCTTTTTTCTGTCTCTTGCGCCAGTTTTTTGGGGTGTTTGCCGATTTTTAAGGCGTAATTTTCCGAATGAATCCCGAAACCGTCAAGGCCGATTGGCTCAAAAACATCCTTGCCCTCCATTCTTTTTTTCCGGCCATAAATATCCGCGCCGGTAAACGCGTACATATTGCCCACATGAAGCCCCTCGGCCGAAGGATACGGAAACATCATCAGGTTGTAGAAGGGCTTTTTGGCCTTGTCTAAATCCGGTTTACCCCGAGCGAAGTCGAGGGGCTCGTAAGTTTTATCCTTAAGCCACTTTTCCGACCACTTCTTTTCTATTTTATTGAAATCGTAATCAGGCATTTATTTAGTTATTTTAACTACTCCGCCGCCGATTGACAATAAAAAAAACGGCGTTAAGATAAAGACGGTTTTTGACAACTCCGACGCTAGCAAGACAAGGTCGGAGCTAAAAAGGAGGAATAAGATGAGTTCTGTTCGTGAGCGCATTCAGAGACAGCTTTCAGGCAAGGTTTATCCGAATCCGTCTGACCCTGAAACGGCGAAAAAACTTGCTGACGGGATTAAACAATTCGAGCAAGATTATCTTGGAAGCTATTTTCCGTGGATTCTCAGCGGCACTAAATACGTGCCGGCAAGCTTTTTTACAACCGTTGATCCAAACTCGCCGGCAGCAAATCCACATATAATAGGGAAATTTGAACAATATTTTCCTTGGAGTATTAATCCACATACTGAAGCTATTCGCGATGCCGGGCGCAGATTTTTTGAAAAAAATCCTTGGCCGAAGCGAGTAGAACTTCTTGAAATGATTTCGCGAGTGGTCAAAGAGCGTTTCTGGCTTTTGTGTGCCGCGAAAATGTACGAGACGGGGCAATCCGTTGCCGAAGCCATAGGTGAAACAGACGAAGAAGTTGATTTTCCTCTTGTAAACGCGATGTATCTTGAAGAACTTAACCGCGACTTGCTGATTCCAAGTCCGAAGTTTGCTAGCGACCTAAACGGAAAGTGTTTTTTCCCGCACGGCGTGTTTCTTGATGTTGAACCGTTCAATTTCCCCGGCGCTATTCCAATAGATATGGCGACCAAAGCGCTCGCTATGGGCAACGCAGTTATTATGAAGCCGTCGCCAAAAGCATCTCTTTGCGGATATCTTGTCTGGGAAAGCATCAGAGTAGCATTTGAGCGAACGGGTATTGGTTGGGACGGAGTGATTAACTACGCTCCCGGAGGCAAAGAGGTGGTTGACGCGTTTCTTTCGAGTCCCCATGTTTCCGGTCTTTCTTTTACCGGCTCAAGCGAGGTCTTCAGGGCAATCAGACGAAACTACAGGGACTTTCTTCGCTATGGATATCACGGCAAAGCGGAACTTGTTTACGGTTCGGCCGAAACAAGCGGCGTAAACATTTTTGTCGTTTGTGAAGATGCCGACCCAATTCATGCCGCGAAGGAATATGTAAAATCATTCATCGGACGTTCGGGGCAGAAGTGTTCCTCGGCGCGAATCGCGTTTGTGGACCGAAATATTCAGACGCAATTTATGCAAACGACGCTGGAACAGCTGGAACAAATTCGCTATGGTGATGTCAAGCAGGGCACTTACCTGGGAGCAATGATTACTGTTGAGGCCAAAAACTCATTAGCTGAAAAGATAGAGGAGCTCGAGCATTTGGGTATAGTATTTAAACTTTATCAGAAAAAAATTGATGAGGTTTCGGCAAGCGACTTTCCGCCAACGGTCTTAATGCTTCATGGATCAATAGATAATAGATATGCGACATGGAAAGTTATGAACACCGAATTTTTCGGTCCCGTAAGCACGGTTGTGCCGTTCGGCAACCTGGACGAAGTGGAACAGATGTGCAAGCGTACGGAGTTCGCGCTTACGGGCTCCGTATTCTGCCGAGACCTTGAAGCATTGAAGCGAATGATGAGCGTAATACCTGCCGGAAACTTGTACTGGAACAGGAAATGCACCGGCGCGCTTGTTGAAACGGAATGTTTCGGCGGTCTGCGCTCGGCATCTTCACCAAACGGCGTAAAAGGTAAAAATGCGCTGGCGCTCTTTGGATCTCAACAGACATTTTCCGGTTTTTATCCGGCGGGAGCTGATGAGGAATACAGGAAAGCCGCACAAGAGGTTTTGGCGCGAGGCGGCATGAATCTTTCCAAACAATAAGTTTGGTCCAAGTCGGACTTGGACCACTTTGCAAACCCAGCTCCGACGAATTGTCGGAGCTTTTTGTTTTACTCCGGTAACATATTTTTAACAATTGTTAAAAATGTGTTACTTTCAAAACTTCAGGTTAAAAACTCTTTTGGCGTTTTGGGCGGTGATTTCGGCAATTTCCTCAAATGACTTTTCGCGAAGCTCTGCCAGACGTTTGGCGACTTCGCGAACATATAGCGGCTCGTTTCGTTTACCGCGATACGGAACGGGCGCGGCATATGGAGCGTCGGTCTCAATTAAAATTGAGTCAAGCGGCAAAAATTTTACCACTTCGTCATACATATCAGTAATGGTAATGACGCCGGAAAAAGAAAACGAAAAGCCGATTTCCAGGAATTTTTCGGCAATATCTTTGGAACCGACGAAAAAATGCACATTTCCTCCGATTTTATCGCCTCCTTCTTCTTTTAAAACCCGAAGCATGTCCAGATACGCGTCATCCGAATAGGATTTGCTTGCCCCTCGTAGCTTTAGCGAAGAGGGGGCGGAATTTTGCGATGGCCGGCAGTGAAGCATAAGTGGTTTGCCCACTTTTTTGGCGAGTCCAACTTGCGCGCGAAAAATTTTTTCCTGTTTGACGCGGCTTTCGGGAGTCGCGTCCGCCTTCGCCAAGACTTTGACGGACAAGCGATAGTAATCAAATCCGCACTCGCCTATTGCGACAGCTTTCGGATGGACAGCTAATTTTTCATAATCCTCAAAATTAAAATCCTCGGATAAGTCAGTCGGATGCAAACCGACAGTCGCCCAAAAACCGTCATAATGTTCCGCGAGCTTAATCGCACTTTCGGACATTTTTAAATCCGTCCCGACATTAATGCATAATATCCCGCCATCAAGAGTCCTTTTTATCACTTCCTCGCGGTCTTCGTCAAAGTCCTTGAATTGCAAATGGGCGTGTGAGTCAATCAACATGCCAAAAATTAAGAAATTCTCAAAAACAGCGGCTCGTCAAGTTTCACCCGAACCTCGCGCCACTCTTCTTTTGACCCAAAATCAACGCCAAAGGCCTTAAATATCTTTTCGGAGGTCTCCGGCATAAACGGCTTAAGCATCCAGCCAACGCTTAAAGCGCCGTAAGCCAGATTCCACAAAATAACTTTGGTTTTTTCCGGTTCGATCTTTATGAGTTTAAACGGCTCGTAGGCTTGAATATATAAATCAAGTTCCGCTATCAGCGACCAAACCAAATCAAGGGCGGATTTTAACTGATAATCTTCCATTGATTTGTCATAGGCCGGCCAAACCACCCGATCAATAAAATAAGGCGGGGAAACCAGCTCCAGTTTCGCGCCCTCATCTTCAGACCTGAAAAAAGAGGCGCGTTTTTTCATAGGAACGGCGGATATTTCGGCGTCAGACGGCTTTTGTAAAACGCCGCCGAAATATTGCTCTATCATTTTCACTACTCGGCTCACATAATTCCCAAGGCCGTTGGCCAAATTGGCGTTATAAGCCTCTATGAATTTTTCTTCGGTTAAATCGCCGTCCTCGTGCGTCAGGATTTCGCGCAGAAGATAATAACGGAGCGGATCACGCCCGTGTCGTTCAATAAAATCAATCGGGTCAATGACATTGCCGAGTGTTTTGGACATTTTCCGCCCGCCGACCTTAATAAAGCCGTGAACGAAAATTCCCTTGGGCAAAGGAAGCCCCGCGGAGAGAAGCATGCCGGGCCAGATTAAAGCGTGAAAGCGCAAAATATCTTTGCCCAAAACATGCAAATCGGCCGGCCAGAATTTCTTGAATTTTTCCAAATTTTCAGAACCGAAGCCGAGCGCGGTTATGTAGTTAGCCAGGGCGTCCGACCAGACATACATTGTTTGCGCGGCATCTCCGGGGACGGGCACTCCCCAGGAAATATCTTTTGACGGCCGAGAAAAACTTACATCTTCCAGACCCCCTTCAATAAAAGCCAGCATTTCATTCCGGCGCGATTCGGGGTATATCCGCAACTCACCCGAAGAAAGCGCTTTTTTTATTTCTTGAGTAAAGCGTGAGAGGCGGAAAAAATAATTTTCTTCTTCTATAATTTCCGGCTCCGCGTCGTGGTCGGCGCACTTGCCTCCAATCAAGTCCTTTTGGGTCACAAAGGCCTCATGCCCCACGCAGTAAAGACCGCGATATTTTTTTTTATAAATATCTCCCGACGCTTCAAGTTTTTTCCAGAGTTCCTGCGCTCCGGGGAAATGGCGGATTTGGTCTGAAGTGCGTATGAAATCATCAGCTGAAATTCCGAGATCTGAAACAAGTTTTTTAAAAATAGACGCGTTTGTATCCGCGAACTCCTTTATATCTTTTCCCGCTTTTTGGGCGGCGCGGATGTTTTTGGCGCCATGTTCATCGGTCCCCGTAAGAAAATAAACCTCCCGCCCCTTAAGTTTGTGCCAGCGGGCGATGGCGTCCGCCTGAACCAACTCCAAAGCAAAACCGACATGCGGTCGCGCGTTAACATAAGCTATGGCCGTAGTTATATAAAATTTCTCGGACATCAGCCAATCTGCTTCCTTGCGGCTATATCATTTAAAAACTCCACCAAAACCACTGCCACCGGCACCGCGAGTAAAAGACCGAAAAAACCTCCGAGCTTTCCTCCGACGATTAAAGCCAAAACTACCAGGATCGGAGGAACCCCTACCGCCTTCTTGAAAAGCACGGGCACAATAAGATGATTTTCAAATTGCTGAACTATGAAATAAAAAATTATAACCATAAGACCCAGAGCCGGGCTCTGCAAAAAAGCCAAAAGAACCGCCGGAATCGCGGCAAGTATCGGTCCGAAAACCGGAAGAATCTCAAAGATGGCCGCGATAATCGCGAGAGACAAAGCAAATTTAATCTGCAAAATAGTCAAACCGATAAAAACCAAAACTCCTACCAGCACTCCTAAAAGTATTTGGGACTGCATCCACGAGCCCATTTTGCGCCGAACCCGCGACCATAAATCCAACACATATCTCTCATATTCAAGCGGAACAACAATCTTTAAAAAACCCTCAATACCTCTTTCCTGCACCGAGAGATAAAAAGATATGACAACAATTAAAATAAAAGAGAGGGCGCCGCCGAACAGGGCAGAGGTTGCTTGAAAAAATCCTCCGGCCAATTTTTCAACATAAACTCTGGAGTTCTCAATAAATCCGGTTATTACGCCGGATATGGAGGCCGGCAGCTGCGGCGCGATGTTAAAAAACGCTCCGGAAGCGCTCTTAATCAGCGATTCCGAAGAAACCGCGGAAATTTCGGCAAAAAGCGGAGGAATAATCAGGGAAAAAGCGGATGCCACAAGAGAAAAAACAATAATGTAGACCAAAAGCACGCCAAGAACCCTCGGAAGGCGATAACGCATAAACCACTGGGCTGCCGGCTCAACAGCCGACGCAATCACTACGGAAAAAAGAATTACCGCGACGACATCCCGTATAAAATACAGAAAAACAAATCCCAAAATCAAAAGTATGGCGCGAAGAAACGTGCCGGTTGAAATTTCTATTTTAGTCAGGTTTGGCATTAAAATTTCTTAAGAAGAGAGATATAGTCGCCGGATTCCTTGTGCGGACCGATGACCGCCAAATTTATTTTGGCCGGCCGGAAAAGCTCTCTAATCACTCTCATAATATCATTTCTGCTTACTTTTTCAATATCCTTAAAAATCTCCCGGGGCATTTTTATTTTTTTGTAAAAAAGCGCCTGCTCACCGAAAAAAGAAGCAATCTCGTCGGAGGACTCAAAAGAAAGCGCCATTGTTCCGCGGAGATAATCTTTGGCGAACTTAATTTCTTCGTTTGACACGCCATTTTCTTTGAGGTCTTTAAAAATTTCAATTATCTTCTTAATCACTCTCGGCAATTCCGAGTGAGGTATGCCGGCGTTAGATATGAGATAGCCGGAATCGGTGTATTGCTGGGCCGCCGCGCGCACATAATAAGCCAGCCCCAGCTTTTCGCGAATTTCGTCAAACAAACGGCTTGAAGTGTTGCCTCCGAGGATCACGCTCAAAAGGCCGAGAGCGTAACGCCTCCGGTCATACATATCGTAACCGCGAAAACCCAAAGCCAGATGGGTCTGGTCGGTTTTTTTAAATTCAAATTTTATGGCGGGCCTGATTTGACTTTCTTTGACTTTCTTTTTTGGATTCGGATGGCCGTGCTTGAATTTTTTAAAGATTCCGGCGATTTTTGATTCCGCCGACTTTTGGTCAATATTTCCGGCTGCTATTACTAAAGTGTTTGCGGCCACATATTGCCCCTCTTTATAACCGATAATTTCTTCTCTTTTTATCCTGCGTATGGTCGCGGGCGGGCCGGCTATATCCCATCCGGCGGGCTGGTCGCCGTACAAAAGATCTTCCCAAACCGTAAATATTTTTCTTTGCGGCATATCCTCGTACATGCTGATTTCCTGCAAAATTACGCCGCGTTCGCGCTCAATTTCTTCCGCTTTAAATAACGGCTCAAGTAAAATGTCCGAAACAATGTCCAAGGCCGCGTCAAAATGCTTGGCCGCGGCTTTAACCCAGTAGCCGGTAACTTCCTGTGAAGTGAAGGCGTTATGCTCCGCGCCCAAACGATCCAAATCCCGATGCACATCGCCGGCGTTCGGACGATGCTCGGTGCCTTTGAAAAAAAGATGTTCCAAAAAATGCGATATGCCGTTAGTTCCTTTAGTTTCATATTTTGAGCCGGTGCCGACCAAAACCAAAATAGTCATCGCTTCCGTCCCCGACATGGGTGCGGTAATTATTTTTAATCCGCTTGGCAGAATTTTTTTATAAAATTTCATATTTTAAATATTATCATGGCCGGTAAAAAAATAAAAATGGGCGCGTGACATAACGCGCCCCTGCAAAAACTCACTCTACGTCTATGTTAAGAATCAGCTCGCCATTTTCTTTAATATAACCCTTAAGATTATAACTCATGCCGTCTTCGCGAAAACCAACACCCTTTCCGACATTTCCGCGATATGTTTTTGTGGCTCCGCTCGGATCCGTCTTTTTAATAATAATTCTTTCAACACCCGTGGCTCTGACAAGTTCTACATGCCGCGAGGACCGATCCGCGGCCCTCACTTCACTTTCAGAAAACGGCGTAAAGAAATAATTATTCAGCCAACCAAGAAAAATAATCGCGCCAAACCATAAGCCCAGAATTTTAAGCTGACGCCGGCCTAAACGGCCGTCTTTTGCGCGATACCTATATCTGATATGATATTTCGTCCGCCTTATCTTTCTTTTCATCCCGTTTTCTCCGAGTTTCTCAAGTCGCGCTTCTTTTTAAATTATACAACTGATTTATTCAGCGTAAAACGCTCAAAAAATGCGTCTCCAAATCTTTTATCGCAAAACGCTCCTGTTTTCCCGAATCGCGATCACGGACGGTTACGGTATCGTCTTCCAAAGTTTGGTAGTCAATCGTTACGCACCAAGGCGTTCCGATTTCGTCTTGCCGGCGGTAGCGTTTGCCTATGTTGCCGTTATCGTCAAACTCAACCGCGCCAAACTCTTTTCTCAAATTTTGATAAACCTCGCGGGCTTTTTTGACTAAATCGGGTTTATTTTTCACTAACGGGAAAACAGCGATTTTTACCGGAGCAATGCTCGGTTTTAATTTTAAATAAGTCCGCGGCTCTCCTCCAAAGTCATCTTCGGCGTACGCCGAAACCAAAACCGCAAGAATCGTCCGGCCCAAACCGAAAGTCGGCTCAACAACATGCGGAACGAATTTTTCGCCGCTTTGAGGGTCGGCGTACCTTAAATCAACTCCGGATTCCTTCATATGGCGCGATAAATCGTAGTCCGCGCGATAAGCCAAACCATAAAGTTCTTTTGTGCCGAAGGGATAATCAAACTCAAAATCAACCGTCCGTTTTGAATAATGGGCGCGATCATTCTCCGGCACCTCAATTTCATGAACCATGCTCTCATCAATTCCGACACTCGCAATCCAAGACAGCATCTCTTTACGCCAACGCTCAAAATGCTCCGGCCATTCTTTTTCGCGGCAAAAATATTCAAACTCCATCAAATCGAATTCCCTTACACGAAAAAGAAAATCGCGCGGAGAAATTTCGTTTCTATACGCCTTGCCGATCTGGGCAATGCCGAAAGGGAGAGCCGCGCGCGTCGTATCCAAAACATTTTTAAAATTAACAAACATTCCTTGAGCGATCTCCGGACGCAAATATACTTCTCCGGTTTTAAACATAAGATTAAACTGCCGCGAGTTTCCGAGTTTACCGCCGCATTCCGGGCATTTCTTTTCGTCTTTCACTTGATCCGCCCGAAAACGCCCTTCGCATTTTTTACATTCAACCATCGGATCGGCAAAATCCTCCAAGTGGCCGCTCGCGCGCCAAACCGCTTCGGGCATTATGGCGGTTGTGGCGATGCCGTACATATCTTCATGACTTTTAACAAAATGATTCCACCACAAATCTTTTATATTGTGAGCTAACTGGGCGCCGTAAGGTCCCAAATCCCAAAAGCCGGCCAGCCCCCCGTAAATTTCAGAGGCCGGATAAACAAATCCGCGCCTTTTGGCGAGCGAAACTATTTTTTCCAATTTATTTTCTGCCATTATGAAAGTCTAATTGTAAGCGGACCGATTAGCAATCAATTATTGAACAATAACGCCGTCGGCCTGTTTGGTTTTAACATCCGACCTTGATATGTCGGTTGTGAGCGACGATTCCGCGTCACTAATCGCATTTCCGGTAAAATCATCTCGGCCGGAAGCCGTGATGTCAAAAAGCAAAACCGGAGACGACCCTATCTGGTCTGCCGACGGAATAATCCCTATCTGAAAAGACGCCTCTCTTGCCGGCTGCGTTATTCCAACGCCGGCTTTTACCGCCCCGGGCTTCCAGACAATTTCGGACTTTGCCGCGTCATAACTTATTTCTTCAACGGCCGGACTAAATACGCCTTTCCAGCGGACATATGCCGGCAGTGACGCTCTGACAATAACGCCGCTGGCATTATTAGACAAATTAGCCAAAGTCCAGACGACGGTATAAACGGTTTCCTGCCCCACGCGCGGAGGTATCGGGCCATAACCGGCCAAAGCCGGCAGATAATAAAAGCCGGCGCTGGATAATTGCAGAGCGGTTTCAATTTTTAATTCAATTTCAAATTTTCCGGAAATGTCGGCGCCCTCAAAACCTTCCGGAAGAAAAGCGGGCTTAATCTCACCTTTCAATTTTACGGTCGGATTCACTAATTGCTTGCGCGATAAAGAAACGGCGTCTAAAATCCTGAATCCGGCATGAGCTTGTCCCGTTGCTCCCGGATCAATTAAAACCAGATCTTTATTGCTTGATGGAGACCAAATAATCTTTTTTTCAAAACCTCGGTATGAACCCGATGAAACCGATATGCTTCGTTCGTCAATCGCGTCTCCCGTCAGTTCAAGCTCTATCGTGGCATTGCGCACCGACTGCAAAAGATTGTTTTTCCAAAAAACATCCGCACTGACAAAATCCCCGCTTTTTACCGCCAAAATTTCATCCTGGCCGTTTATCCTGACTCCAAGATCAATGAACATTCGTCTTAGAATAAAAGTGTGGGTTCCGGCGCCGTAGACCAGCAAATTTTTTCCGTCAAGCGCTCCGACTTGAGCCACTACGCTTTTTTGCTCCGAATCCTCTCCTTCAAAAACTCCGGAAACCGTTATGGACCTGGCTTCGCCCGGAGCTAAATCCCCCAAAGCCCAGCGGCTTTGACCCTCAACCGGCGTGGGACGCGCGTTTTTAAAAACGAACCCGACAGGATAAATTACATCCAGCGCCAAGCCGCCGATGATATCCGAGGAATTTGAAACATACCTGATTTCAAAATCCACGACTCGGGCGGCATTTATTTCTTGAGGAGCCGATATTGAAACTCCCACCGGCGAACGGATTATTTTTACGACATTCTTTTCGCTTTTTTCAAAAATCGCGTTAGACCCTTCAGTGCGATACTCCAGCGTTGCCTCAGCTGCGCCTTCAAAATTTTCAGGTCCAAAAACATAAGCGGCAAAAGTCTGACGCGCCACTTCTCCGGCAGGAACCTCTCCGATTGAAACTCTTTCTATTAAAAACTGCCCCGAAAGTTTGCTGACCGGACGTGAGCCGTCGGGATACTTGAAACTTAAATCGGCCAAAACCAATTTGACGCTGTTCTTGTTATGAACAGTTACTTCCCATCGGACCAAATCGCCGCCGGCAACTTCAGCCGGCGCGGAAATAACAACATCAATATTTCGCGAGGATACTGTTCCAAAGCCGCCAAAAAGATAAACCGTGGCTAGAACGGCTAGTCCCAAAACAAAAACTGAAGCAATCCATATAAAAAACTTCATTTTAGAAAATCTTGATTCTTTTAAGAAGCCGGCAATCTCTTCTTCCGGCCGGTTTTCCAGCCACTCGGACCCAACTCTTTCTTTTCTATAAGGAAGCTCTGGCTCACGGAAACGCCCGCGGAAAATCTCGCCTTTTTTATAAAGCCGTTTTTTAAGGCGCCCCAAACTATCCTCATCCATTTAATCATTATAACACCCAAATCGGGCATCAGCCCATACGCATGACTTATTTGCCAAAAAAACAAATAAGAGTTAATATAACGCAGAAAGTCGGCTTGAAAATTGATAAAGGAGGCGCTCGCGCCATGACTCAAAAAACGCTTTCTCGATTTCTATTGGCCGCGCTGTCTTGCCGCGGCGTTAAACATATTTTCGGCGTTCCCGGAGATTACATTCTGGACCTGGTTTACGCTTTAGGCGAACAGTCTGAAATTGCAAATATTACGACGAGAACAGAGGCGGGAAGTGCTTTTGCCGCGAACATCTACGGACGCATAAAAGGCTTGGGAGCATGTTACGGCTCATATAATGTCGGCTGTCTTAATATGCTTTCGGCTGTAACGGATGCTAAAACAAATTTTTGTCCGCTCGTTGTCATTGGTTCTGAAATCGCTTTAAATAAGCGCTCAGAAACTCACTGTCTTTTTCATCATCAGACGCGAATGGGATATTTTGACGACCAGCGAGATAATTTTGTAAACCTTCTCGGTCCCGAACGCACAATCAGCCTTGTGGACCATCGCCGCGCTTGGCGCCAAATTATCAGCATGATTGATATGGCCATGCGCGACAAGCAGCCGGTTTATATCGGAGTTCCGCAGGATATGTGGAATCGACTTATTGAAACGCCGAGATACCTCCCCTCTCCTCCCGCAAAAACTTTGACTTGGCTGCCTGAAAGCAAGTTTCAAAACCTTCTCCAAAGAACAATGTCTTTGCTTGACGATGCCGCAAGGCCCGTAATTCTGATCGGGCATCTCGCCCAACGATTCGGTTTGACAGAATCAATCGCGCGATTTAGCCAAAAGGCTCGCATTCCAGTTATTTCAAGCTTTAATGGCCGCGGTGATTTCCCTCTGACACACCCGCTATTTACAGGCGCATATGTTGGTACCGCAAGCTATCCTGAAATTGCCGGCGTGATGGCGGAAACATCAGATTGTTTAATGGAAATCGGCGTTTATAATTATGAAGTCAACCACGGCCTTAGGGAACCAAAATTGCCAAGGCCCTCGCTTAAAATTGACCTTCCGGAGCGCGCCATTGTTATCGGCAACCACTATGCGACCATATCCGCAAAAGACGCGGTTCATTTTATCAACCTTCTGACGGAGAATGTTTTGCCGAGAGATGATGAAAAAGTTGAATCGTTTGCCGATTATACGGAAAAAGAAACTAAAAATTATCAGAAAACTTTAGTGCGCGCGAGCGACGCTGTTCCCATGCCGATAAAAACGGCCGACATCGCGCCGATCCTGAACGCGTTTTTCAGTAAAAACACGGATATGCCCCTTATAGCTGATACCGGCGACGCAATGATGATCGCTCTTCAAGTATTAAGCCCGGCCGGATACTTCACGTCTTCAAACTACGGAACAATGGGCATCAGCGTCGGCGCGTTCGGCGTTGAGTTTGCCGGCAAAAGGCCGGTTGTTCTTGTCGGCGACGGCGCTTTCTCAATGTGGGAGGGCGAGCTTGGCTCTTTTAAAAAATACGGCCTCTGCCCGATTATTATTGTTCTTAATAATAACGGCTGGGGAATGCTTCGCCATAAAAATCAGAATGCCGAAAGCCTGACGCTGGCACCAATTCATTTTCATCGGCTTGCAAAAGCCATTGATTACGGTCGCGGTTTTCTGGTTTTAACTCCGAATGGATTTGCCGAAGCGCTGCATCAAGCCGCCGAAAGTAAAACGCTTGCCATAATCAATGTGCGGCTTGAACCCGATGATCAGTCGCTCCCCATGCGAAAATTAATTGAATAAAGAAATCCCGCCGATTCCGGCGGGATTTTTTGAATCAAAGCTGCGAAGCCATTGCGGCTTTATAGGAAATATTTTTGAGAGCCGAAATTTCTTCTTTAGGTAAGGCCGGCTGAAACCAATTATTTTCCGAAATAATTTTTCCGAGATTTTTATCAGGCAAAGAAACATAGCCCAAACGATGCAGAAGCCTCGCTTCAAAAAGCGGCTCAAACCATTCTACTGTCAAACATTCGATGTCGGATAAAATGCCGCGCATAAGTTCCCAAACCGCTTCATCTTTTTCCTGCCCTTTTATCATGCGCGCAAAAAAAGCCGCGGCCCGCGTAAACGACGCGAATATTTCTTCGTTCACGGGTAAATTATAAATTTCTTCGGCGTCTATCAGGCGCATAAATTCTTTACCCTCTACGAAAGAAAGCCGGATTAAAGATCGCGGCGTTAAGTGCGTTCTTAATTTTGACTTCTCCAACCTTATCCCTTTGGCCAAAACCGAAATTTTCCCAAAATCTTTAGTGTAGATATTATATATGCGGTCGGCTTCGCCGAAATCCGTTTCCGACAAAATTACGCCCTCGGTATGATGAAGGTTGTACATTTTATATATTAAATTTTAAAGAAATGAGGGGCCCCCGCTCTTGCTTCGCTTCTCCAAAAATTATTATTTTAATCCCCGCTTCTTTTTTAAGGATTGCCTCAAACTTCTTTACAAAGGCGGCGCCTTTGCTGTCGGTTAATGCGGCAAAAGTTATTTTATCTGACGGCTTAAAACCGGCTTCTTTTCTTTTCTCCTGAATATGACGTATAAGTTCGCGAAGCTGGCCCTCTTCTTTCAGTTCGGGAGTTATGTTTATGTCCAACTCAACTTCGTCTTTGATTTTGGGATCAAAAACTATTTTTTTAATATTCACCTCCCCTTCTATTAAATTTAGAAATTCTTTTTTGTTTCGGATTTCGGATTTCGGATTTCGGATTTTAAGCAATGCGAGCGGCTGGCGGACTTTAATGCCGGCTTTCGCCCGCGCTTCAAGCCCCAAGGAAACAATCCGTCTCGCCTCGTTCATTTCTTCAACCAGTTTTTTTTCGGATACTGACGGTTTTTTGAATTTAGTCCATTTTTCCAAATGAATACTGCCGTTTTTCATAACTTCTAAAAACATCCTGTCTGTCAAAAAGGGAATAAAAGGAGCCGCTAATTTTGAAACCTCGCGCAAAGCAAGGCCAAAAATATCGCTTATCTCTTTTTTCTCGGGCTTTGAGCCGAATCTGATGGCGTCTCTTATCCGCCTGATATACCAGCGCGACAAATCTTCAGCCACGAAGTTTTCAATCATCCGCGCGGCGCGAACAATGTCAAATTTTTCAAGCGCTTCAGTCGCGTCGTATCCAACCTGGTTTAATCTGATGTCCAGCCATTTATTTATAAGAAGCCTCGGCTTTTTTTTCAGGACACTCCCCTTGTCTTTATAAGTCCTCCAATACACAAACGAGTTCCAAAAAATATTCAGGAATCTTCGCGAGGCCTCCGCGATGTCCGATTCTTTAAAAAGTTTTTCGTCCCACGGCTGATTAACGGTGTAAAAATACCATCTGACGGCATCCGCCCCGTATTTTTCAAAAAGCGTCAGCGGTTCAGCCGCGTTACCTCGCGACTTGGACATTTTTTCGCCTTTTTCATCAAGAACCAATCCCAAGACCAGAACGTTTTTATAAGGCGCCGGCAATTTCAATAGAGACGAAACGGCAAGCAGCGTATAAAACCAGCCCCTGGTTTGATCAACTCCCTCGGCAATATAGTCGGCGGGGTATTGACTGGGCCTTTTCGCTTTCGCGCCGAATAAAAAGTTGTCCTGGGCAAACGGCACGGCGCCCGAATCAAACCACACATCAGCGACTTCTTTCACGCGCTTCATTTCGCCTCCGCATTTGGCACAAACCAAATCAATCAAATCAATATAAGGCCGGTGCAAATCCAGCTCTCCGGCTCGGTTATACGGCCAATTATGAAGCTTCAGTTCTTTTGCTTCGCCTGTTTTCGGATACCATAATCGCGGATAATCTTTTTCTTCAGCCCCTTCAAGCGCCGCGTTCAAAATCCATATCGGATCACCGTGGCTGATAATTAAAATATTTTTGCCGCCGTGCTTTTTGACAACTTTCCTTAACTCCATCATCATTCTCGCTCGAACATCCGGTATGCTCTCTCCCCCCGGCGGAGATTCTTTAAATCTCCTTTCAAGCGGAAATAATTTGTTCCCTTCCGCAACCGTTTTTCCTTGAAGTTTGCCCCAGTTATAATCATAAATATTTTCGTTTACCTCTATTTTTGCTCCCAATGTTTTAGACACAATTTCTGCGGTTTGTTTTGCGCGAGTTAACGGGGAAGAAATTATAATGTCTATTTTTTCTTTGACCAATTTTTTGACTTCTTTTTCAACCTGTTTTCTGCCTTTTGCGGTAAGGCCGGAGCCGTTTATAACCGGCCCCACATAGCCGTTAACATTATGATCCGCCTCGCCGTGACGCATAATAAAAACTCGCGTAGTTCTTTTTGTCCCGAACTTATCCAGTTCTTCAAGCGATCCGATTATTTCCTGATGCCCGCATCCGGACGCGTTGCATTGCCATATCGGCAAGGGAGTCCCCCAGTAACGCTCGCGCGAAATCGCCCAATCAACATTTTCGGAAAGCCACTCGCCGAATCGCCCGTCGCGAATAAACTCCGGATGCCAGCCGATTTTTTTATTTTCGGCGATCATTTGATTTTTAACCGCCGTTGTTTTTAAAAACCACGAATTCTTCGCGAAATAAATAAGAGGCGACTGACAACGCCAGCAAAACGGATAGTCGTGCTCGTAAAGTTCGGTCTTAAAAAGAAGCTGCCGGTTTTTTAAATCTTCAATAATAAGCGGATTGGCGTCTTTGAAATATCTGCCGTCCCAAGCGTACCCGGGCGCTTTCAATTTCCCCTCTTCGTCCACCGTGATCGGAGTTGGCAATTTTTCTTTTTTGCCTATTTCCTGGTCCTCTCTGCCGAATGCCGGAGCTACATGCAAAATGCCGGTGCCGTCTTCGGCAGTTACGAAATCCGACTCTACTATCTTATAATCGGATGTTGAATGTTTAATGTTAGATATTGGATAAAGCGGCTCATATTCCAGACCGATCAGATCTTTGCCTTTTTGTTCGTTTATTTCTTTATAATCTTCTTCAAGAACTTCAAGCCGGCTTTTAGCCAAAATCAGCCGCTCGCCGTTTTTTTCAACCGTCGCGTAGCCGATTTTCGGATTGACCGCCAAAGCAATGTTGCCCGGCAAAGTCCAGGGAGTCGTCGTCCAAACCAATAAATAGCTTTTAGGTTGTTTGAGGGGAAATTTAACATACACTGATTCGTCTTTTACCTTTTTATAACCCTGCGCGAGTTCATGCGACGAAAGCGAGGTTCCGCATCGCGGACACCACGGCAAAACCTTGTAGTCCTTATACAAATATCCGTTTTCCGCGATCTTGGAAAAAACCGACCAGAGCGACTCAATATAGCCATTGGTCATAGTCACGTACGGATTTTTTAAATCAAGCCAGTAAGCCATTCGGTCGGTCAGTCTTTCCCATTCTTCTTTGTAGCCGAACACGCTTTTTTTGGCTTCCTCAACGAATTTTTCCAATCCGACTTTTTCTTCTATATCTTTTTTGGAAGCCAAACCGAGTTTTTTCTCGACTTCCATTTCAGTCGGCAATCCGTGAGTATCCCATCCGGCTTTCCTGCGGACATAAAATCCCCGCATGGTCTTAAAACGCAAAATCGCGTCTTTGAAGGCGCGGGCAAGCGCGTGATGAATACCCGGCCGGCCATTGGCGTAAGGGGGTCCCTCGTAAAACACGAATGGCCTGCCCTTTTCGGTTTTATCAAGGGTTTCTTCAAAAATTTTATTTTTCCGCCAGTATTCCAAAATTTCTTTCTCACTTTCGGAAAATGATTTTTTATGTTCCGAATCCTTGTCGGTCATAGGATTACTTTAACTAAAAAAGCGCCCCATTTCTAGGGCGCCTAATTCGCGAGTTATTATTTCTGCATCTCTGTCAGTTCGGTCTCAAAACCGCAATCTTCGCAGCGCCAACAATTCCGATATTCCGAACGACTGACCGGCCTCGCAAGCTTTTTCATTTTTCCAGCGCATTTCGGACAAATATCTTGCGGAAAGGTCAATTCCCCTTTTTCACGAAACTCCCTATTCTGAAACAAAATCCATTTATTCTTGAAAACGGCCATCAAAATTTCATCAACATACTTTCCGTTTTTATAGTATTGTTTTTCTGAAACGCCTTCCTTGCGATAGCCACATTTGATCGCGTGTTTCAAACTTCTTTGATTAAAAGCCAGAATCGAAGCGCGCACCTTTCTTAAATCCAGAGTAAGAAAAGCGTAAGAAAGTAAAATCATCATTGAATCTGTTCCGTGTCCTTTGCCCCAATATTCCTTATCGCCTATTATGGCTCCGACGACAGCTGTTCGGTCGTGCCAATTTATATTATGCAGTCCGGTAAAGCCGATGTGTTTGCCGTCCTTGGTTTCAATCGCGAAAACGACGTTTTTTTCGCGCTCTTTTCCCAAATTATCAAACCACGCCTCTTCAAAATCTCTGGTTACCGGCAAATAAGTGGTGACGAATTGGGTTACCTCCGGATCGTTCATCCATTTGATGGCATTTTCAAGATGTTTAATTCTATCCGGAACACATAGCGCAACTTTTTTTCCGCGAAGAGATACGGCGTTATTTTCCATTTTGGCTTCCTCCTCCATGGTTATAAGAGAACAAAACAAGACGCCCCGACTCCATTTAGCCGGGGCGTCTTTGTGAAATTTAATTGTTGATTTTTAAATTAAATTCGCATTAAACAAAATCGCTTTTGGCCAAATGGTCCTCCCTCGAAACGCGGGAAATATCCCGGACGAAAGTCGGGTTATTAAGACCTTTATTGGCCATGCAAAATTGATAATGCATGATTTTAAAGTATACTCTGAATACAAATTTTGTCAATATACATCATTTTTGTACGATCGTACGGAAATGATGTATGTAATTTTAATGATTTTGTGGGACGCTTCCCTCCCAAAGAGTATGTAAAATTTTATTGATAGTTTTGCAAAAAACAAAGTAAATCGTATTACATCCTTTCCGGAGCCGAGATGCCGAGAAGCTTCAAGAGCGAACCGAGGATATTTTTGGCGGACTTTACTATGAAAAGCCGGCGCGATTCATCTTCGCCCGAGCCTAAAACCTTCACATCTCGGTAGTAAGCCGAAAACGCCTGCGCAAGTTCATGGGCGTAAGCGGTCAGGCGCTGAACTTGATAATCTTTCGCCGTGTCTTCCAAAACATCGGCAACCTCAAGAAGTTTTTTTATAAAACTCAGTTCTTGAGGCTGGAAGACGGAAGCTGGAGGCCGAGTGCTCGCGGCGCGAGCTTTTCTTAAAATGCTAGCGGCGCGCGCGTGCGCGTACTGGACATAATAAACGGGGTTTTCCGCCGATTGTTTTTTGGCAAATTCCAAATCAATGTCCATGTGGGTATCGGCCGAGCGTTCCAAAAAAAACCAACGAGAAGCATCCAACCCAATTTCATCAATCAGTTCTTCAAATTCCACAAATGTCCCTTTGCGTTTGGACATCTTAAATTCTTCTCCGCCCTTCATCAGTCGCACGGTTTGGGTAACAATAATTTCGGATTCCTCCATTCCCACAATTTCGGCAACCGCCTGAATACGCGCAACATATCCGTAGTGGTCAGGACCCAAAATATTTATTTTTTTCTTGAACCCTCGTGACAAAGTTTCCAGATAGTGTCCGGAGTCTGCCAAAAAATATGTCGGATAGCCGTCGGAAGTTATAAGGACCCTATCCTTATCGTCGTCAAAATCGGTTGTTTTCAGCCACACGGCGCCGTCTTTTTTATAGATAAGGTTTTTTTTGTCAAAAAGCGCCCGCGCTTTTTCCACAAAATTTCTCTTGCGGATGTGTTTGTCTTCGGAAGTCCAACGGTCAAATTTTATTTTTGCTTTTTTTTCCAAAGAATTTTTAATTGACTTCAAAAAATCCTTTGCCGCTTCTTGACCCAGTTTTAAGGAATTATCTTTAAACTTTTTAACTTTGGTTTTATTTTTTATTGCCCAGTCTTTAACATAGTCCCCTTTATAAAATATTTCCTCGCGGGGAATCAGTCCGGCTGACGCAAGTATTGATTTACCCAAAATTATTATTTGATTTCCGGTGTCATTAACATAATATTCCCGCTCAAGTTTAAAACCGGCGAGTCCCAGAACATTACCCAAAACATCTCCTAAAAAACCACCCCGGCCATTAGCCAGCGTAAGAGGGCCCGTTGGATTAGCCGAGACATATTCAATTTGAATTTTATTATTTTTGCCTAAATTGAGTTTAGGCAATCCTTTAATTTTTGATAACTGCCCAAAACTTTCCGCAACCTTTCCGTCCGTAATCCAGAAATTCAAAAATCCGGAGCCCGCGATTTCAATTTTTTTAAAAAGACCTGATTTCTCCAGTTCCTTTTTAAAATCCGCGGCAAGTTCGCGCGGATTCTTTTTCTCCGCCTTAGCCGCAATCATCGCCACATTTGACGAATAGTCGCCGAACGCCTCACGCTCAGGCCGAAAAATGGAAAATTCCGCCCCCTTCGGCGCAAGTTTTTCAATTTCTTTTTTTATTCTCCCGCGAAGCATTACCTATAATCTATCGTAAAATAGATAAAAATGCGATAATTCTTTTATGACGGGCCTATTGCAAAACAAAAAAGCATATTTTGATTATGAGATTCTGGAAAAACTGGAGGCGGGGTTGGAATTGCGCGGATTTGAAGTTAAGGCCTTGCGGAATAAACAGGGCTCGCTTTTGGGCGCGCGCGTTATAATCCGCGGGGGCGAGGCCTATATAATAGGAATGGAAATACCACCGTATCAGGCGGCAAACACGCCAAAAGAATACGAACCGCAGCGAACCCGAAAACTTCTTTTAAAAAAGAGTGAAATAAACTATCTGGCCGGAAAATCAGAACAAAAAGGGCTCGCCGTCATACCGATACAAATCTATGCCAAAGGACAAGTGCTGAAAATGGAAATTGGAATAGCCCGAGGAAAGAAAAAATACGATAAACGAGCAAAAATAAAAGAACGCGAATCAAAAAGAAAGATTGAAAGAGAATTGAAACACGAATAAATCAATTTTTAGTTATACACATCTTTAACTGTAAATAAAATACTTTACAATTAAATAGTGAGACTTGAAGGAAAAACTTGTTTGATTTTATACAACGCCGCGAACATCGAACCACTGCAAAAAATAGAAAACCATTTTGATTCCGAGCTCAACGATCAAGAAGATGTGCAGGATGTTAAAGACGTAAAACAAGCCCTGGAAAAAACGGGGCTTAATGTCCGAACATTAAATCTAAAAAATTCTGATTCCAAAATTACAGCCGCGCTTGAAAAAATACAGCCGGATGTGATTTTTAATTTATGTGTGTCTCTTCATAATCACCCGCACAGGAGTCTAACGGAAATGTATGTTGCCGGATGGCTGGAACTTTTAAAGTTGCCTTACACCGGCGCCCCACCTATGCCGTTGGGCCTTTCGTTAAATAAGATGCGCTGCAAACAAATTTTACGCTCTTCGGGCATTCCGGTTCCGCCATCGGTTTACGCCCCCATTGGAGAAAAACCGAATCTTGAATCAATAACCCCGCCTTTTATTATCAAACCGGTCAGAGAAGATGGCAGCGTCGGCATCACTAAAAAATCCGTAGTCGGAACATTTCAAGAGGCGGAAGAAAAAATACAATTCATTCACGGGCGATATAAGCAGCCGGCGCTGGTTGAAGAATTCATTGAAGGACGGGAGTTTACCGTGGTGGTCGTAGACAATCCTCCAAGAATTTTTGGAATTGGAGAACTTGATTTCAGCGGCTTGGATCCGACAGAACCTAAAGTATTCTCATACGAAGCAAAGTGGAATTCCACAAAAAGAGAATATGGCACTAGAGCTCGTTTTCCGGCACAAATTGAAACCATATTAAAAAACCGCCTCGAAAAAATAGCGCTCAAGGCCTTTCAATTGCTCGGTTGTCGTGATTACGCCAGAATTGATATACGAGTCAGCGAAAACAGAAGGCCTTATATTTTAGAAGTTAATTCCAATCCCGACATATCATTAAATGAAGAGTTCGGCGATGCGGCCAAAGTTGCGGGCATTGATTATAACGATTTAATCAGGGACATTGTAGAAAACGCGCTGCGTCGGGGAAATAAAACATTAACTTGACAATTGCAAAATTTAGTGTATATAATAAAGACGGGGATGACCGGCTTCGAAGGAGATTTGAAGGCAAAAAACTTCATGCCGAGGGTGCCTGGCAACCTCGCAAATCCGCTAGGCAGTTCTAAGTGCAAACTATCAACCAGCACTCGCCTACGCTTAATTTAGCGTAAGCCGTTCCGGCTCTTGAGGCCTCATAAAGAGCTTGGAGCGTAAAATTATGGGGCTTGGTTTCAAACAAGCTTCGGTTTGCAACGACTCAAAGAAGTAAAGTTTCGCAATGTTTTGTTCCGTCTTCAGTTGCGAAACGAAAATAAGACGGGACTACGCCTGTAAACGTTTCTGCCCGAAATTTCCTGACGCGGGTTCAATTCCCGCCATCTCCACAAATAAAAATCACCCCGCCTTGCGCGGGGTGATTTTTATTTGCTGTATGGTTCGGTAGCGGGAATTGAAGGGTATTTCAAAAAAGCAAACTGCTTTGCTTTTTTGAAAACCCTGGCTCTGAAGGAGAAAATTTTGATGCGCTGAAAGCGCCAAAAATTTTCGGGTGAAGAGAATTCCCGCCATCTCCATACAAAAATCCCCCGAGCGCTCGGGGGATTTTTACTTTTTATTATTTACGGGCCATCCGCTTAAAAGATATTCCCGCGCTATCGCCCGTATCACGATGCCGGGGTAGACAGCGCCGTAAAGAAAAAGATGGTTACGCCTGCGAAATTCATCGTAAGAAACATCAAATACATTCGCCAAAAGATGCTGTTCGTCTCCCAAGCGCGCGATGTAAATCAATTCGTTATTTTCTTTTTTAATTCCGAGGCGCGATATTTTCGGCGCCACCACTCGCGCGCCCATCTTTAACTCTCCGCGATGAGCCAAAAAAGGATTATACATCCGAAGTTCCAAAATGGAGACACGAAAACGGATGGAGACATCCCGCCAGGTCTCATTTTTAATTTCAACAATTTTCAAATCCGCGGCCTCTTTATCAATTTCTTTCCTATATTGTTTAAGCAGGTGATGATACATTGAAACGCCTTGCAGATATTGAATAGTTTCAAGGCGCAATCGGTCGCGCCTGACCGCTCCCGGGCCTCCGTTATAAGCCGCGATTATTTTTGAGGATTGGTCGCCAAAAATTTTTTTAAGACGCGAAAGATACTTTATGCCGGCTTCAATGTCGTCATCAAGCTGCATGCTGTCTTTCGTGGAAGGCATAACCTGCATAATGCCCCTCGCTCCGGCATGCGACACCAGCCCCTCGTTTCCTCCGGATTCATACATGGCTATGGCTAAGGCGAGATCGGGGTCAATCCCATAATATCGGCTTAATTTTTCAATCTTTGGGCGGTATTTTTCAAGTTTTTTATGGAAACCGAGAAATGAAAAAGAAAATTCCGGCTTTTCGCTGGCTTGTGCCGAGCCCGCGGACAAAAAAACCGCAACGCCAGCTACTATCAAACAACGCGCGAGTTTCATGTAAACCGCCTCCCGCTTTACGGCTTTCTTTATTCATCATAACGAAAAGCCGACTGTTTGAATATGGCTTAAAATAAGAGTCCTAGCGCGCCCAAATGACAAAAGTGAAAACCTTCTCGCCTCGGCCCAAGTCGCGAACGAAGAGCGAATTTTTTCCCTGTGCGTCTTTTTTAACAGCCCGCCCCCACTCTAAAGGATTATCTAAATCAATACCGGCGCCTAATTTATTCCCCTTGCCGTTGCCTTTTCCCGGCCCGCTTCCGCCATCGGAAGAACCGACGGTCTGAACACTATCCAAATGCGCGTAAATTGCCTCAAGTTGGTCATAATCATGCTGATTCGGATGCTGGTTGGTTAAGGGGTCGTTTGTGTAATCCATACAGGTGCCAAGATTCGGGTTATCAAACGCCTCGTCTTGATGAGCAAGACCCAATGTGTGCCCAACCTCCTGGCACATCACCAAATTCCTCCATTCCGGCTTGTTATAATCCGGCATGTCAAAATAAGTGTCGTTGACTTTAGTTGCGCCTTTTACAATATGGTCTCCAGAAATCCAAATTTGGGCGATTCCAAGCCAGCCATTAAATCCGTAAGAGGCGCTGCAAACCTCAACTCTGCCGTCAGTTGCTCTGCAATTTCTTGGCTTGGTTTTTCCCGCGCCAACCACCGTATCAAGAACGGCTGATAAGCTCCAATCGGCGGCAGTCGTATTCAAATGTTCAAGCCACTTTTCAGAAACATTGCTTCCCAACTCAAGCGTAAAAGGATTGGCGGTTCTGCCCCAATGATATCCGCCCCATGAATGGTTGGCTGACACTATAAGAGTTCCGGTCAAAAAAACCGCAAGCGCGCCGATAATTAAATATTTTTTGTTCGATGTCGACATAAGTTTTTAAAATTATTGTTAATTAGTGAAATTATAGAGAAACGAATAAATTAGTCAACCCGCTTATCCACATCCATTTTATATTCTTTTAAACTTCGCCTGGAAAAATCTTAACTGCTTCGGTTCATAAACCATTTTTAATCCGCGCGCGGTTTTTCTTTTTTTGAAGAGATTAATTATATTCTCCGCGACATATCCCAGATGGTCGTTGGTATAGACCCGGCGAGGAACGGTTAATCTTACCAACTCTAATTTTGATCCGTGTTCATGGCCTGTTTTGGCATCTCGACCCGCCGAAACCAAACCCCGCTCCATTGAACGCGCGCCGCATTCTTCATAAATCGCGGCGGCCAAAGATTGCGCGGGATATTGATTTTGAGGCAGGTGATTTAAAAATTTTTTGGCATCCAGATAAACCCCGTGCCCTCCAACAGGCAAAACTATCGGCACGCCGGCATCTTTCAAAATCCCGCCAAACCATTCAACTTGCTTTACGCGATGCTCAATATAATCATCGCCGTCAACCATCTCTCTAATGCCGCGGGCCAACGCCTCCATATCTCTGCCGGACATTCCGCCATAAGTATGCAGACCCTCATAAACAACAACCAAAGAACGCGTTTCCTCAAAAACTTTTTTGTCGCGAGTCGCCAAAAATCCGCCAATATTCACCAGATTATCTTTTTTAGAACTGACGGTGATTCCGTCAACCAGACGCATCATGGTTTTTAATATCTTTTTGACCGACACATTCTCCCATTCTTTCTCGCGCGTTTTTATGAAATAGGCATTTTCAGCGGCCCGCGTCGCGTCCATAATTAAAGGCACTTCATATTTTTGGGTTAACGCGCGCAAATCTTCCAAATTTTTCATTGAAACCGGCTGACCTCCGGCCATATTACAATTGGCTTCAACGCGCACAAAGGCGATTTTACTTTTGCCGAATCTTTTTATAAGACCCGCGGTTTTTTTAATATCAAAGTTTCCTTTAAACGGCTTGGCTTTTTGCGGGTCATAGGCCTCTTCTATAACGCAATCTTTCCAAACGCCGCCCTGGCGTTCAACATGTTCGCGAGAAGTCGTAAAATACATATTAGAAAGAACAAATTGTCCCTTTTTTATCAAAGCTTTCGCCATCAGGTGTTCGGCTCCTCGGCCTTGATGAGTGGGCACGACATAAGAAAAGCCGTAAATATCTTTTACGGCACTCGCAAAATTATAGAAATTCTCCGATCCGGCGTAGGCCTCATCCCCCAGCATCAATCCGGCCCATTGATTGTCGGACATCGCCGAAGTTCCTGAATCGGTCAAAAGGTCAATAAAAACATCCCCGGACTTCAGTAAAAATGTGTTAAAACCGGCCTTTTTAATCGCCCCCTCGCGGGCTCGACGCGAAATCAAGATAGCCGGCTCCACAACTTTTATTTTCCACGGCGGAGGCAGATATGTCATATATTTTATTTATATAAGTAAAATTTAAAACCCGCAATAATTGCATTAAAAAATCTTTCGGGCTATAATAAATCATCTGATTAAAAAGACAAGAATAAATAACCAGATAACGGCTCTCGAGATGAGGGTCATAGGCCCGGATGGTAAAAACCTGGGTATTATTAAAACTGAAGAAGCTCTGGCTAAAGCCAAAGAAGCGGGGTTTGATCTGATTGAAATATCGCCAACAGCTAATCCGCCCGTGGCTAAAATAATGGATTACGGCAAGTACCGCTACGAAGAGGGGCGCAAATCCAAATCATCCCAAAAAGGACGACAATCGGAAACGCGGGAAATAAAAGTCGGGCTTGGAACTTCAGAACACGACTTGGAAATAAAAGCCAAGAAGGCTTCCACTTTTTTGGAAAAGGGCGACCGGATAAGAATAGAAATGATGCTTAGAGGCCGGGCCAAATACCTTGATCCTAAATTCTTAGATGACCGCTTGAAACGCATTTTAAATTATGTTACGGTTGAACATCAAATCGTGGAAGGCCCCCAGAGAGGTCCGCGCGGACCATATATAATGGTAGAAAAAAAGTAAAATGGAAAAAACGAACAAAGCTTTTGCTAAAAGAATTAAAATCACCGGGAGCGGCAGGGTTTTAAAAAGAAACCCGGGCCAAAATCATTTTCGCGCCAGAAAGTCGCGCGCTTTCAAACTGGACACTAAACGATCCAGCGGATTTTCAATATCCAAAAAAGAATTGGGCAAATATCTTCCGTATGCCTAATCTCTAAAATATGACACGAGTAAAAAGGGGAACAACTTCATTAAAACGCAGACGAAAAATCCTTAAATACGCTAAGGGGTATAAGTGGGGCGCTAAGTCCAAAGAACGGACGGCCAACGAGCGCCTGCTTCATGCATGGTCAAATGCCTTCGCAGACAGACGAAAGAAAAAAGGCAACTTTCGCCGGCTCTGGCAGACAAAGATAAATGCCGGCGCGCGAGTATCCGGTTTAAATTATTCCAAACTTGTATCTGCGCTCAAAAAAGCGGACATTCGTCTTGACCGCAAAATGCTGGCTGAACTCGCCGAGCATCATCCCGAAGTGTTTAAAAAAGTGATTGAAGAGGCGATCTCGGCTTAATGCTCGCTGTTAGAAAACAAGTTTTTCTAATTAGGCTCTAAAAACAAACCGGCAAACCAGATAATTAAAATTCCGAAAACTATAAATAAAAACTGCGTAAGCACGGCGGTTTTTTTTCGGCTGTGTTCGGCCTCGTGAAGTTCGGGCACCAAATCCACGGCGGCAATATATAAAAAATTTCCGGCAACAATAGCCAAAGCCGGCGCGATAAACCCCTGAATCGCGTCAGAAAAAATATAGGTTAAAACCGCGCCCAAAACGGCGGTGAGCGCGATTAAAAAGTTATAAAACATGGCGCGGGCTCTGCTGAATCCGGCATGAAGCAAAACCAGAAAATCGCTCATCTCCTGCGGAATTTCATGCAAAACCACCGCTAGGGCGGTTAAAATGCCCAATTTAATATCAACAAAAAAAGCAAGCGCGATAATTATTCCGTCAATAAAGTTGTGAATGGCGTCCCCCAAAAGCGACAGGTAACCAAAAACATGAACCGGACATTGACCTTCGTGACAATGATAAACCAGCAAAAGCCTCTCAAGAATAAAGAAAAAAACAAACCCTCCAAGGACCCATAAAAGCACCCCGCGGGGCTCCCCGCTCATCTCCAGGGCCTCCGGCAAAACATCAAGAAAAACAACGCCCAGCAAAACTCCGACCGCCAGACTAATGGCGTATTGAATATAGTGCCTGAATTTTGCCTCGCCCAAAAAAGCGACAGACCGCCCCACAAGCGATATCAAACTTGACAA
This sequence comes from Candidatus Niyogibacteria bacterium, assembly GCA_016432485.1. NCBI lineage: Bacteria > Candidatus Niyogiibacteriota > Candidatus Niyogiibacteriota bacterium. The sequence goes on along the minus strand of CP066691.1, from coordinate 673,887 downwards.
AAGACTCGCTCCCAAAATCCAGTAAAAAAGAATCATGATTTAAAGTATATATTGTCGCGCTTTGAAAGTAAAAACGGTTGACGATTATAAAATTTTATGCTATTTATAAATGGGGTGTTCGGACTCTGTCTATTGCCGGAGGAGGAACCTAAATTGAAAATATTTTGGCTGATCGCCAATATGCTCGCGGCTTTTCTGGATTTCAGCGCAGGGACATTTCTTGTATTTCTGTCTTCGCTCTTGACAGGCTATCAAGTCCAGATTTATCACTATTTTTTAGGCGGAATTTTCGCGCTCATTCCTGATTTTGTCGTCCCCATGATCTATCTAAAAAAGAATGGGCTATGCGTAGATTCTCATAAAACATTACTGCATAGGCCTCTTTTTATTCTGCCGGCAACTTTTGGCTTAAGCGCGGTAATCGGCGGTTTATTTTGGAGCGTTGTGGCGACCATTTGTGTTCTCTGGCATTTCTTGCATGATATTCCAACTATAAACTGGTTATGGCCATTTAGAGCGGATACAAAAACAAAAAGCGCGTATCTTGATAATACGGAGAGGGGTATACATAGAGAGCATCAGTGCTGGCTTTTTAAAATTTGGATGGAAAAAAGCAAACGAGCCGCTGCTGAAATTACAATAGGCGCGATCCTTCTTGGCATTGTCATTGGTATAATCTCGGGACGATTATGGGGCGTAATATTTGTAGGATTTTTCTTATTCGGCGCATATATTGTCCAAAACCTGTATGCTTGGCGCATGAAAATAAAAAACGTCGGGAGCGATTAAAAGATCGCTCCTTTTTCTTAACATTATCTTCCGTGACATTTCTACTGTTTTATGATTCGTCCAAAATTATTTTATCCTTGAATTTTCCTCGCCCTGACGCCTTCTCATCTCTGACTTTTTTCACTTCATTTCTATCAAACTTTTTGTAATCCGCTATCGCATCAATAACTTCCAGTAAATCGGCGAATTCTTTTATACTCTCGTTATTTTTGAACTCTTCTATCTCCTCAAGCAGTTTCTCTTTCAACTTCTGCCAATACTCTGCCTCATCCGCGATATGCGTTATCGGGCTTCCGCCCTTCTTACGAATATATTCAGGTATTTTGTCTCGCACTAATTTGTTATATTTCATATTTTATTTCAGCGCGCTTCGGCGGGTTTTTGTTATCATTTCCCATAATATTTCTTATTCTCTTTGAGTTTTTATCCAGATTCTCCAAATCATATTTGAGACCTCGCGCTCTTTCAGGCGCTGCTCAACAAGTCTTTTAAATTCCGGAACATAATTTTCTTTCAAATATATTTTTATCATTTTTTCTTTCACCCTTTCAAAGTACGTCTTTTTCTGAATTGAAGCCAAAAATACAGCGAGCGAATACGACGGGTCGCCGAAACTCACCTGCTCCCAGTTGAAAAATCTGAATCCGTTTTTTGTTTTTAACAAATGTCCGGCATGCGCGCTTTCAAAAATAAAAACGGGGCCGTGTTTTTTAATAACTCTTTTTAACCTCGGCTCAAACCCATCGAGCATACGCTCGGCTTTTGGCAAAATATTTTTGATTTTCAGGCCCTCCTTTCGTGTTTTTTTGTTTTTTAAAATATCTTTCAGGCGCCTGCGCCACGCTTTTTTGTTTTTGGCGTAGCTCATCATCGCTTCTTGAAATGGCACAAGTTTTTTGTTTACCGTGATTTTATTAAGGCGGGCGATGAATTTGGCAATTTGCCCGAAAAGTTTTTCTTGTTTCCTCACCGAAAATTTCGTAAAAATTTTTCCTTCCAGATATTCCTCAAGCATCGCCGGCTCGCCCCGCCTCTGACGGGGCGAGCTGAAAAAGTTTTTGGTTAAATAAAATGCTTTCGGCCCGACTTTATATTTTTCAACATATTTCAAAGTTTTATACTCATCCAAAATCCCTTTTGTCGGCTCGCCCCATTCCGGACCCTTGAGGCGCAAAACAAATTTTTTCCCGCCGACTTTAATTAAATAATTAAAATGCCCCGACCACGGCTTAGGATCAATGTTTTTAACGCTAAATTTGTTTTTACCAAACAAACCAAGAGGATTTTTCTTGACCCCCACACCTATCAAGCAATTTTTGCCATTGCACATTCGTGCTATTGCTCGATAGGTGTGGGGGTTGACTAGCCACTTTTTTATATCCCTAATCTCCGGCGGTGTTTTCATTTTATATGCATATAATACAATTATTTTAGAGTTCCCGACACCGCAAGGAGACAGAAGTGAAACTATATGAGATATGGAAACACAACAAGATTATCAAATCCCCTTATCCGGGACAATACGCGGGCATAACAACTCAGAAAATCTTTGGTCGACTTTCATGCGGAAGCGGAAAGAGGGCCAAGAAAGAAAATCGTATTTTTTTCCATACATGGGAAGATGCTATTGAGGCGGGATATCGCCCATGTAAAAACTGCAAACCAGAAAAAATAGAGTGCGACCACATGCCGTTTGGCCTTACCGGCGGTTGGGCTTTATCTCTAACCAAGTTGAGAAAAAGAATTAGGGTCTCCTGTGCTCTCTGCGAAAAACATTTGGGATATACCCGTGAGGACGAACGCGGAAATGTGCGATGGAAAGACGGGTTCATTTTATCGCACGATGCGCTGATTGAAGAAATGCAATAGGTAATACAGCCGTCCACAGCGGCTTTTTTCTTTTCCGCAACATTCTAACATTCTGCAGAATGTTAGAATGTTGTTAGCTGGTTTTTTGGTTAAGAGACGAGCAAAAATCGCCAGGGTTTTTTCGCCCACGGGCCCGCGTAGTCCACCCCGACACGCGGGCCTTTTTTTATTTTTGCTCCCAAAATTTTTGAACCCCTTTCAAACCAGAGCGCCTTATTGCCGATTAAATCTTGCCCATGAAATTTTTTACCAATTTTGAAAAATTTACAGACCCTCCCCGGACCAAAAATCTTTTCCGTACCGCCAAAGGGAATCACTCCGCGAATCAAAACCGCCGAAGGAAAGTCCTTTTTCTCGGTCACGACATTAAAGCAGTAATGCATTCCGTAAATTAAATAAACGTAAGCCCTACCCGCCTCCCAGAAAAGAACTTCTGATCTTGGCGTGCGTCCGCGAGAGGCGTGGCAGGCCTTATCATTTTGGCCGACATACGCTTCCGTTTCGCAAATAACGCCCCGAATCTCTTTTTTGCTGTGTCCGCCGTAGCCTTTGGCGGAGGGCGGGCCGATTTTACGAACCAAAACTTGCCTAAGCAAATTTTTGGCCACTTCCACCGTCGGCCTCTCAAAAAATTTCCTGTTTAATCTTATTTCCGCCATATTCAACTATTCGATCGAATTAGAAAATGCTATTTATTTTAATTTTCCATCAGCCATTGCACTCGTCCCACGGAGCCGTCGGTCAGACGCACCTTTACCCCGCGCGGATGATTTTCTTTGGAGGTCAGAAGCTCCTTAACAATTCCCTGCTTATAATTATCCGTTCCGTAATTTTCCTTCTCAATAATCCAGACCGCGTCCCCCGGCTTGATTTCCGACCTCTTCGGCGGGTTTTTGTTGTCACCTGTCATAATATAATTTTAAATGTATTTATCCATGCGTCATATGGCATCTCTATTGCTTATTGACTAGCTCGCAGGGATTTTATGTATTCTATCAGTTTCTCGACATCGTCGGTAAGAAAATCAAACCATTGAGCAGTCCAGCCATCGAGCGGAACTGGCCTTGTTTCTTCCACTTTAAGACCAAACGCTTTCTTCCCTAATGCGTTCGCAAATCCCGTCTCGAGGTAAAGTCCTCTTGTATCCGACAAAATAACAATCATTCCATCACACTTTCTGATCAATTCTAATTCTTGCTCCCAAATTTTCCGCTTAGGTTGTGCTTGATCAACATCTCTCTGTGGCAAGATAAGCTTAATTCCGGCTTGTTCAAGTGTTTCAGCAATAATCTCATTCCTACGCATCTTTGCCGCGTCCTTTTCAACGCCTTTTATATCTGTTCTATATAATGGTGATGCTAAAAAATACATAAATTTATACTCCTACGCCCCAGCCAGCTCAGCTGGCCCCATGACACTTCTTATCCTTCGACTTTGCTCGGGATTGCGAGATGTCACTTCCCGTGGCACTTTTATTGCTTATTGACTAGCTCGCAGGGATTTTTCCATTTTTATCATTTTTATCGACCCGATATAAATTTCTTCTACCATCTTAAATCCTAATTTCTGATAAAATCCTATTGCATTTAAGGTTGAATTCAATTCAATCTTTTCAACTTTTTTGGATATAAAATCATTTTCCATATAATCATATAATTTCCTGCCGATGCTCTGATTTAGATACTCTGGACTGACATTGATTTGAAAAACCCTTCCTTCGGCGGCCAAATATTGTCCAAACCCAACCAACTTATTTCCCGCCTCGGCCACTATCCAATCTGAATTTCGAAATTGGTTTTTTACGTTTTTTTCCGATATGTCTTTACTCCATTCTTCTATGGCTTCGACGGGATAAAATTTAGAATTAACCTCGCTCACAACTTTTTTGTGCAACTCCGCAATTACTTTTGCGTCTCTTAATTCCGCTTTTCTAATTATGACTTGCATGTTATCCCCCACGACACTTTATTTATTGCCGCAACCGCGGAAATAATTTTTGTAAAACCTTATCAAATCCCGGAAGAAGTTTAAACTTTTTGGTCTCCTGCGGTTTAATCCACTTATAATTTCTTGCTTCCCAATCAAGTTTTATTTTGTCTGACAAAACTTCAACTAAAATCGGATGCACAATCCATGTTTTTCCATATTTCGGCGCATCTTGATGAAAAATTTCGCCGAGTTTTATTTTTTTGACCTTATTAGGGCTGATCCCCAATTCCTCTCTCAATTCGTCTTTGACTTTATGTTCAAGAGTTCTTTTGTCGTCAAGAAACCCCGAAATGCCGTTCCAGTATCCGGGGTAAAAATTCAATGTCTTGCTTCTTTGAACTATCAAGATTTTACCGCGATATTTAAGCACGCAATTTATCACCGGCGCCCACCTGGCGTTTGTATAATCAACTTGTCCCGGTTTTAATTTGAACAATGGTTTTTTCATACTCCTCATTTTCCATAGCACTTTTGTTGCTTATCGCCTACTCCGCACGAATTTTAACCACAATTTCTTAAAAAACGGCATCGTGAGTGTTGATAACATAAACGCCACCGCTGGCACTACAGCGTTAAGCCACGGCCGCGAAATGTCAATCGCCCGCATATACGCCCCAATTGCAAGGTAGGTAAACAGCATCAGCAATCCCCGCCTTGTCCAGCTTGTTTCCCACCCTTTGTCCGCCTCAACATTTCTGTTCCTTTCTTCAATTTCACATATTCTTCGCTCTAAATTTTCCATATGTTTATAGAATATCAAAAGCTTCGGAATTTTGAATACGCCGTCCGTCTGGCGTATTCACGCCCCATGACACCTTTTATACTTCATTCATCATTCAAAATACCACGGCTTTATCTTTTTAACCCTTGGAGGGTTTCAAAAACATCCGTCTTTCTCGCCCACTCATCTAAATATTTCATGTCCAACTTATCGCCGGAGATTTTTAAAATTGATTCGGCATCTTCCAATTGTTTTGTTGACGGCATTGATTTGTCCCACAGAAGTTTTCGTAAAATCAAATCCTCCGGAGAAATAAAATAGATCATCCGGTTTTTTATTTTTTTCGGAATTTTTCTGGAAAATTCCTGTTTTGCCAAATCATCGCCTTTGGCGACCCAAAAATCAACCTTTATCCCTGTATCTCCGTCAATAAAATTAAACTCCCCTCGTCTGGCAAATGCTTCTTTCATCATTTCCTTATCAACATATCCGGCCTTACTCAAATCTCGCAGAGCATTTTGAAGGTTTCCTAAATCTTCTCGTCTTAGTTCAATAATAATATCGACATCCGCGGTAAAACGCGGCCGTCCCCAAATAAAAACCGCCATACCCCCTGTTACAAAGTAGGAAATATTTAAACGGTCAAGAATTTCGATTATTCGCACCAATAAATCTCTTGGATCCGATTGTTCCATAAGTAATTTTAGAACTGTCTAACTCTTTAGCCAAGCGCCATAAACCAGCCCCCAACTTTATCTTTTCGTCAGCTGACATTATGCGAAAAATTTCGTCCTGCATATCTTGAGCTGATCTTTTGGAGTTGTAATAATTTTTTGATTTCATAACCATAATAATATCATATACTTCTTAATTCCTGAATCTCTTGCCTTTCGGCTTTTTTAGTAATTCAAGAAGTTTTATAAGCGGTAGGGTGTTTATGATGTCCGATTTTTCCGCCCACCCTCGGCGGGCTTGCGCGACGCCGTATTCCAAATAAGAAAGCTCGGCGGCTGAATGCGCGTCCGTGTCAATCGTGAAGCGGACGCCAAATTTTTTTGCCATGCGGATCAGCTCGTCGTGCAAATCAAGACGCCAAGGATGCCCGTCTATTTCAAGAATTGTGCCTGTTTCGACGGCAACTTTGAAAATTTTATCAAAATCAAGTTTTATCGGTTCCCGACGCATGGGCACGCGAGTGGTCGGGTGAAAAATGATGTCTATATTCGGATTCTGCATGGCTTTAATCAGCCGTTCGGTTTGCTCTTCCTCCGAAAGTTTGAAGGCCGTGTGAATCGCGCCTCCCGCAAAATCTAGTTTAGCCAAAACAGCATCGGAAATATCAAGCGAGCCGTCACGCAAAATATTGACTTCGGCCCCGCTTAAAATTTTGATGCCTGACATTTTTTTATTTAATTTTTCTATATGCGCGATCTGGCGCAAAAGTTTTTTGTCGTCAGCGCCTCCGGTCATCGCCAAACTTTTAGTGTGGTCGGTTATTCCGATGTATTCGTATCCACGGCTCTTGGCATATTCAGCCATCTCTTCAATTGAGTTTGCGCCGTCAGACCAATCGGTCTGCGTCTGCAAATCGCCCTTTATGTCTTTTAACTCAATAAGGCGCGGCAATTTATGTCTTTGAGCTGTCTCAATTTCACCGGAGTTAACGCGCATTTCGGGCGGCATCCAATCGAGCCCGAGACGCGCGTATATTTTTTCTTCATCATACCCCTCAACCAGTTTTTTACCCTTAAAAAGTCCGTATTCGTTTAATTTATATCCTTTCTTAATCGCGATTTTCCTTAAAGCCACATTATGGTCTTTGGAGCCGGTAAAATACTGTAAGGCCGCGCCGAAAGATTCGTGCGACAAAACACGCAGGTCCGCGTCAATCCCAGAACGCAGGCGAACCATTGATTTTGTTTCGCCCCTAGCATAGACGCTCGCGACTTCGGGCATTGAAACGAATTTTTCCATGACCAGTTCGGGCTTTGAAGATATGGCCAAAAAATCCAAGTCGCCCACGCTTTCCTGCCACCTGCGTAAAGAGCCGGCGGTTTCAACTTTTTCCACTCCCGGAACTTTTCTAAGCTCGTTAATAATTTTTCTGGCAATCGGCATAGCTTCTCCGATATTCATCCGCCCTCCGGAGCTTTTCTGAAACTCAATGCCCTTTAAAATTTTTTGCTCTAATTTTTCGCCGAAACGCGGCAGATCGCGTAATTTCCCCCCTTTGGCCGCCTTTTCTAAATCTTTGATATTTTTTATCTTAAGTTTTTTATACAAGGTTCCGATTATTTTCGGCCCGACGCCTTCAATGGCCGTAAACCCGGACACATCTACCGGCATTTCTTTTTTAAGGCGCGCGTAGTCCTTAATGCGGCCGGTCTTTAAAAATTCCTCAATACGCTCGGCAATGCCCCTACCCACTCCCGAAATATCTTCCAGCGCCCCGATTCCCCCTTTTTTATAAATATCCCCCACATCTTCATCCAGCGCCTCAATGGAATGGGCCGCTTTTTCAAAAGCGCGCGGCTTAAACGGCACCTCTTTCATTTCTAAGAGTTCCGCCATCTCAAAAAATATCTTCGCGAGTTCTTGATTTGCCATAAATTTTATGAGGGATACGCCTATTCGGCGCCCGCGCTTCACAAAATAATAATATCGCAAAATTGGGGCGGAGTTAAGTTTTTGCAATCAAAAATTCTTCGTCTTGCGGACTTCAATTTTTCAGCAAATTCCTTAAAAAAACAAATAGACCCTACCGCGAGGGTAAGGCCTTGTGCTTTTTGGTTAGAAATTATTTTTTAATGACCGTTGGCGGTCGCGAAAAAAGGAAAGAGAATTTTGTTGCAAAAATTACTTTGTGCTCGTTGAGCGAGGAGCAACTCCCTCTTTTATCTTTACGCGACTTTCAATGCCTATCTGATTTAAGAATAAATCCTTTTTGAAAATGCGCAAATGCGGGGTGTGGATAACCCTCACACCCACTTTTCAAAGCGCAATGCGCAAAAGAAGTATTGAAAAGTGGGTGTGAGGGTTAGACACAGCGCGGGAGGGGGTCGGCCTTCGCCCGTCGTAGTCGGCTATGGCCGACGAAGTCGGGGGAACGGAAGTTCCCCGTATTGGAAAACAGCGACCCCGCAGTTGCGGGGGAGCGCTAGAAACCGAGGGTTTCTAGGGAGCGCGAGCGAATCCCTTGAGGTGAGCGAGCCGCGACGGGTGAGGATAAGTTTTTCTTCTGATATAATGCGTCTATGCCGGATAACAAAGACGAACGATACAAGGCAATGAAAAAAATTCGCGACGAGATTGTCGCGTTCAAGAGCTCGCCTTTATATGAATACAGGACAAACCAAAAAAATCTGCCGGTCATAGGCGAGGGCTCACATAACGCCAAAATTATGTTCGTGGGAGAAGCGCCGGGAAAAAACGAGGCGCTTACCGGCCGTCCTTTTTGCGGACAAGCCGGGCGCGTTCTTGATGAACTTCTGACTTCAATAGGAATTGAACGAAAAAATGTCTATATCACAAACATTGTCAAAGACCGTCCGCCGGAAAACCGCGACCCCGAGCCCGAAGAAATTACGGCTTACGCCCCGTTTCTTGACCGCCAAATTGACATAATACGGCCAAAAATCCTTGTTCCCCTTGGGCGTTTCTCAATGTGCTATATTTTGGAGAAATTTGGAGTAAATAATAGCGAAACGATAAGCAAAATCCACGGCAAAATATTTGACGCGAACACCTCTTACGGAAAAGTAAAAATAATGCCGATGTACCACCCAGCCGCATCATTGTATCACCCCGATACCCGCAAACTGCTTGAGGCCGACTTCAAAAAACTGAAAGAGGTTTTATAAATTGATTTCAACTACGATATATCGTAGTTGAAAAAATTAATAAATTACCTTTATTTTAAACATCGTGTTGAGACCAGGCCCTATTCCCCCCACCCCATCACAATCAAAACCGCGTCGGACCCGCGGCCGCGCGATATTTTGGGACGCGAAAAATTATTTTTGAACGACTCGCTGATTTTACGCGCGATTTTTTGGGCCAGCTGGTTTTCAGAAGTATAAATTATAATTTCTTTTTTAGCGGATTTAATATTTAAAATCCGGTGCATCGGATCCCGCCGATAGGCCTCGCGGGAGACATTTTCAGCCGTTTGCAAAACCTGCGCACGATATTTTTCGGGAACATCCGAAATCCTGACTTCGCCTTCCCACTGGCGATTCTTCTTCATCTGATGAAACGGACACAACTTAAAATAAACCGGCTTTGTTTCTTTCAGGTACGGATAACGGAGGAGATTATGATGCCACGATTTGTAATAGTAAACCTCTGGGCCTTCCGGACAAAAAATTATGTCGGTACGCCCCGGACCGAATTCGGCCTCTGCATGACGCGAGAGTTTGAGCCCTCGACGATGTTTATTTCTGACGGATATTCGGGAACTTTTTTGCCGCATTTTCATATTTCAATTTTATATTAAATTCCAAATCTCCAAAAATACGCCGACCAAAAGTCCGACTATTAAAATCCACCGCAGCCATACTCTCGGCCCCAAAAGACGATGACGGTGTTCGGGAAATCGTTTATGCAACCTGCGCGCCATTTCAATTATAAAAATGCCGAGAACCCCGAGGCCTATCGCGCCAACCAGTCCCAATGTTTTCACTAAATTGGAAAAACCCAAAACATACAAAAGTGGGGCGGGAATAACCGTAAGAGCCCAGGCGGCCAAATTTTTACGGCCATAATCATATTTAAAAATGCTTTTGAAATCGGCGGCGAGAGCCAAATAAGAAGTAAAAACCGCCAGAAACCCGATGACAGCTCCAATCAATAGCGCCTGTCGGCCAATTTGGCCGGCAAGGCCGGATAAAGCGTCCTCCGAAGTCGCCGCTCCGGACACCCCCCAGACAGCGGCAATAAAGACAAAATAAATAAGGGCCGAGGCGGTTAAACTCCAAATAATAACTCTCCTGAAATCCAAAAGGGTCGCCCCTTTCATTATATCCCTGGCCTCGGGCAAAGAAGCGAACCCGCCCAAAGCAAAAAGCCAAACGCCGTAAGGCAGAAACCAATTACCTGAAACGCCGGACAGAAAGTTTTCAAGACGCACGAAGCTGAAAGAAGAACCAAAAAGATAAAAAACGAAAATAAATAAGGGTATTGTAAGATAAAAATTTATTGTGCCGATGCGTTCAAACCCGAATAAACTCAAGAGTGCCGCGACCGCAAAAAAAATGAGCGTTAATGAAGCGACTGAAGGAAACGGAAAAAGCGCTGATAAAAAAATGCCGCCCAAAAGGCCGTAAACCAAAAGCGTGCCGTAATAACTGAAAACCGTAACGACTAAAGCGAACTTTTCGGACTTTGAACCGAAAAACCGCCGCACATAGCCGGTAAAACGCATCTGGCCGTCAGTCAAATAAGCCACTTCCCCGTACATCAAATGCAAAACCAGCATAAAAAACATCGCTACAAGGAAATGTAAAACTCCCCAAAAAATTCCCGCGCGGGAAAAAACAAAAGGCAGAGCGAACATCCCCGCGCCGAAAATCATTCCGACCAATGTTCCCAAACCGTCGCGGTACAATCGCCATTTAGACATCGCCGTCGTCTTCCTCTCCCTCTCTTGGCGCCGGCCTCGGAAGCCGTTTTTCCACTAGACGCACGCCCCACAAAATAAAAAGGGTGATTACCGTCGTATAAATAGCTATGGAAAAAAAACCCACGCCCGCGGCCATGCCTATCGCGGCCGCGGCCCAAACGCCCGCCGCCGTGGTTAAACCGCGAACGGCGTTGCCTTTAAGAAATATAAGGCCCGCGCCGAGAAAACCTATGCCGACCACAACTTGAGCCGCGACCCTCGCGGGGTCCCGAAATCCGCCGCTTTCAAATCCGAATATTGAAATCGCGGTAAAAAGAGCCGCGCCCATAGAAACAAGCGCGTGAGTTCTTATGCCGGCTTCTTTGTGTTTGTAAAAACGCTCAAAACCGATAATCGCGCCCAAAATCGCGGCTAATAAAATCCTAAGCGTCATTTCCCGCGTCAATGGATCAAAAAAGACACTCATATCTCAATCACTTTTTCTTTACGGATAAGTTCAATCACACGCTCAACCAATTTTTTAGGGTCAGGGTCATAAACAATTTTTTCATTGGGACGATGCGACTTTGCGACTATTTCTTCAATCAAGTCGGCTGTGCCTCCGGTTCCTGTTAAAACGCCGATGGGTTTTTGGTCTTCAAAGGCGATAGTAAATTCATTGAGCGTGCCCATTCGTCCGCAGCCGATTATCACGGCGTCTGCCGAGCGGGTAAGCAAGAGGTTTCTTCCGGAATAATCAAATCCGGTATAAACAATCATATCCATATAGTCCACCGGCAATTTAAAACGCTCAATATGTTCTTTTTCGGTGGAGGCCGGCGAAAGACCGATGGTGAACCCGTCTTCTTCTTTTGCGCCGATGGCCGCCCAATAAGGGAAGCCGGTAGTCGCGCCGTTAACCAAAACTCCTTTATGCCGCACGATTTCCCTGCCGAGCTCTTTTGCTTTTTCCAAAGCATCCGGCGCGCAATGGCCCGTTTCAGCCGCACCCGATACGGCTATTTTAAATTTCAGATGTGAATGAGGAGAAGGTTTCATAAATAAATTAATCTAATTTCTAATTGGCCTGATTGCTCTAATTATAACTTAAAGTGTTTTTAAACAACAAGCTTCTTGATTTGGACGTCTTAATGCGCTATACTAAATTTAGGCACGGCTAGAAGAAAAAGGTGGAAAGTGGAAAATAGACGGAAAAACGATCCGCCAATAAGATTTGTAATAGAAAGGACAAAATGTCTACACCGTCTTACAGCATCGGATATCCCGCGCGGAATCGATTCTGATGACCTTATAATTCCTTGCGAACAAGATCCGTGGTGTCCCGTAAACAAGCTCACCAAATCTGAAAGGTTCAACAAATAGCCTGCGGCGCGGGAGAAAACTCCCCGCCGTTTTTTGTTTTCAAATAAATATTAAAGGCATCCTTGTTTGTAGCATCATTGTTTACAAATCGACCGATAGGTTCATTTATAAACAATGGAAAAATGATATCGGTGTTTAATAATTTAAAATTCAAAACTCTCGCCGTATCTAGGGGCAACTGCATCAATTCCGAGATAATCTCGAACGCGTTGTACCAAAAATAACGCCGCGGCCGGCTCGCCCTGAACAATAAAAACTTTTTTCAAAGTATCAGCGGAGTTTCGAATAAAATCCAAAAGCATTTCGCGATCAGGGTGGGCCGAATAACCCTGAATTGTTTCAACCCCGCATTTTATCGGCACATCTTCGCCAAAAATTTTAACCGACCTCGCGCCGTCTTGAATCTGGCGGCCACGGGAACCCGCGGCCTGATATCCTATCATCAAAATCGCGGAATTAGGGTCGGACAAATAACGACGCTCGTGATGTAAAATCCTTCCGCCCGTGGACATGCCGGAGCCGGCAATAATAATTTTGGGCGCGGGCACTTCATTTATTTGTTTTGATTCTTCGGTGGTAAGAGTAAATTTCAACATGGGGAATTTAAAAACCTTATCTCCAGAATCAATAATATATTTTGCTTCCTTATTATAGTAGCGCTCGTATTTTCTATAAACCTCGGTCGCGCGAATGGCCAGGGGAGAATCAAGAAAAACCGGCACTTCCGGAATCCTACCTTCCTCAACAAGGGAATTTAATTCAAAAAGCAATTCCTGCGTGCGCTCCAAAGAAAAGGCCGGAATCATTAAGACCCCCTTTTTCTTAATCGTGTTTTCAATGACGCGCTCAATTTTTAATTTTCTTTGTTCGCGGTCTTCATGCAAACGGTCGCCGTAAGTGCTTTCAACAGTCAAAAAATCGGCGCCGGTTATTTTCTCGGTTGGCCGTAAAAGTGGCGCGGGCGGATTGCCGAGGTCACCCGAAAAAATAAATTTTTTAGCACCCGCCGTAATTTCAATCATTGCTGAGCCCAAAATATGTCCGGCATCAAGCAATTGAATTTTAAAGTCGCCGATATTTTTTTCTTCGTGATATTCCAAGTCCTCCCAGTTCTGCATGGCGCTTGCCAAATCATTTTCGTCAAAAAGCAGACCTTTTTTGCCGTTTTCGGCTAAGCCCTTTTTCAAAAGCTGGAGATTGTCTTCAAGCATTATTTTCGCGAGTTCTTTCGTAGCCGGAGTTGAATAAACTTTGCCCGCAAATCTTTCCTTAAATAATTTCGGGATTCTTCCGATATGGTCAACATGCGCGTGGGTTATAAAAACCGCCTTGATTTCAGACGCGTTAAACGGAAACGGCTCGTGGTTTCGCGCTTCGCAAATCTTCGGGCATTGAAAAAGCCCGCAATCAACCAGGATTTTGGTTTTTGCCGTCTCCAGAAGATAACATGCTCCCGTAACCTCCTGCGCTCCGCCGTAAAACGAAAGTTTCATTTGTTTATTATATTTTATTATATCAAATTAAAAAGCCCGCGATACTCACGGGCCTCAAACTTCATGACTGCATATTTTTAATAAGAATCGCCATTGCTCCTCCTCCGCCGTGGCAGGCGCAAGCAATGCCGTAACGGCCCCCGATTTCACGAAGCTGCTGAACAATATTCATCACCAGACGCGCGCCGGAGGCCCCCAAAGGATGTCCGAGTGAAATCGCCCCTCCCCAAACATTCACTTTTTCAAAAGGGATGCCCAATTCCCGCATCGCGTAAATCGGCACGACCGCGAAGGCCTCATTGATTTCAAAAAAATCAATATCTTTTACGGCCAGCCGATTCCGGCCCAAAAGATCCCTGATCGCGCCTACCGGAGAGGTCGTATACCATATCGGGTCCTGATTAAAACTTACAAAATCAACCAATCTGGCTTGCGGCGAAATGCGCATTTTTCTGGCCGTTCTGGAGTCGCCCAGAAGAAGAACCGCCGCCCCATCGGCAATCTGCGAAGATGTCGCGGCAGTAACGGTTCCGTTTTGGGAAAAAGCGGGTTTCAGGCCTTTGATTTTTTCCGAATCCAGATGACGAACGCATTCATCTTTTGCTTCTTTATCGCAAATCTGACGATCAAACGCGCCCGCCTCTCGAGTCGATAAAACCCTTTCAAAACTGGCGCGGGCGTACGCTTCTTGAGCTTCGCGCGAAATCGCGTGAACTTCCGCGCACATATCCGCCAACTCTCCCATTGTCCTCCATTTAGAAGTAGTCGTATCAAGAAGGCCGTCAAAAATCATGCTGTCATACATCAGAGGTTCATCACCTTTCAAAAGCTGGCGAGACATAACACTCCATTCCGGTCCGACCTTTTTATCGCGCCGTTCCAAAAGATACGGCGCCCTTGACATATTTTCCATTCCGCCAGCCAGCATCAGACCTGCCTCGCCTATCTGAATTTCACGGCTTGCCGCCTGCAAAGCATAAAGAGATGAAGCGCAAACCTTATTAACCGAAACAGAATTAACGGTTTTGGACAAACCGGCAAGCAGAGCCGCCTGTTTGACCGGCGCCTGTCCGACGCCTGCGAAATAAACTTGACCAAGGACAAGGCCGCCGATTGAGCTGAATGCGGGAGGAAGATTCAAAGATTTGTATAATCCTTTTATAGCCGCGGCCGCAAGACAAGGCGCCGGAACATCTTTGAAAAGACCAAAAAATTTTCCGAAAGGAGTACGACACGCTCCGAGAACATAAACTCCGCGCTTTCTGGACATTCACTGCCTCCCTTTTTGCGTAAACATAATTCTCACGATCGTGGGAATTATGTTAGTTCGGTTTTTCGGAGTTTAATCCGTATTCACCGTATCCAAAACGATAGTAGCGTAAAAAATACGCGGCCGCAACCACCGCTCCCGCAAAATCAAAAAACAAATCGGACATGGTGTCAGCCAAATCCGGCTGGGCCAGAATCGCGCCGTAGGGACGGGCGATAAAATAATCCCACGAAAATTCAAAAAATTCCCAAAAGACGCCTCCGAGCATGACGAATGAAATAAGGCCCAGGCCCAAAAGCCATTTTGGCAAAAAGTCGCTCGGGAACTCTTTATACTCAAACAAAAACCAGAAAGCCAAAACCGCAAGCCATATGCCGCCCAAAAAATGCAAAACAATGTCCAGCCACCAAAGGCCATAGCCAAGCAGTCCTCCAACCGCAGCCGCATGTATCGCGAGCATTAAAACCAAAAGCGCGATTAAAAAAAGATAGGTTTTCCCGAACATTTCCACATTATTGCACACTCCAAACTACTTTGCTATTTTTAAGGCGGATTTGAAAACTAAAAAGGGGGCCGGAAATGACACCGACCGCGGGGAAAATAAAGCCGTTTTTCAAGGAATTCGATTATCTTGAAGATCTTAAGGAGCATTTTATTGAGGTCGCAGGACCCAATCAAATATATCTTCGCGAAAAAAGCGAACTTATGGAACTCGCGCCAAAAGATACGGAAACGCTTTTATTTCTTTTACGCTCAATGCTGATCACAAGACGAGCTGAAGAAAAAGTAAGAAAATTGTGGCCGAAAGAGATTCCGGGAAGCATTTTTTTCGGAAGGGGGAATGAAGCGACATCCTGCGGCGTTACCGCGGCGATATGCTATGAAGACCCGCTATTCCCTCTTCACCGCGATTTGGGGTGCGATTTCGTAAGAGGCGCGGGAGCTTTCAGGCGCGAAGATATTCCCGTGAACCTTGCTAAACTTTATTTCGCCCAGCATATGTCCAAAAAAGATTCTCCTTGCCGCGGCCGAGACGGAAACATCCATTGGGGAATTCCGACGATGAACCGCTATCCGATGATCAGCCATTTAGGCACGAATATTCCGATTGCCGGCGGCGCGGCGCTTGCTGAAAAAACTAAAAAAAGCGGGCTTGTTGCCGTCACGTTCTTAGGCGACGGCGCCACGTCAGCTTCTGATTTCCAGGCGCCAAACCAAGCGGCCGCGTGGAAACTGCCTTTAATCGTAATTATTGACAACAACCAGTGGGCTTACCGCACGACTCTGAAAGAACAAACCGAGGCGATTCCCCTTTCAAGAAAAGCCGAGGCATTCGGCATTCATGGTTTTACCGTTGACGGCACCGATATCCTTACCGTTTACGCTGTAACCAAAAAAGCCCACGAAATCGCGCTCGGAGGCAGGCCGGTTCTTATTGAGTCGGTTACCTACCGGATGGCCGGACATTCGGAATACGATCCATTCCAAAAATATGTGCCGAAAGAAGATCTGGATCGCTGGCATAGACGCGATCCGATTGCCCGATTAACCAACTCCATTTACGGAGAACCTAGTCTTACCGAAGAAAATATTGAGGATTTTGACCGCAAGCTACGGGAAATAAAAACCCGCCTTGAGAAAGAAATGAATATTGAACAAGAGCTTGACGAAGCGATTGAGTGGGCCAGAAATCTGCCGGATCCCGAACCGTCTGATTCATACGGCGGTATTTTTGCCAACCCTACCGCTCAAAACTTTCTTGATAATCTACCGAAGGATTGGAGGCGATAAAATGAAAATAACCTATGCCGAAGCGATAAACGCGGCGCTTCGCGAAGAGATGGGGCGCTTTCCGGAACTTTTCATAATTGGCGAAGATATTTGCAGACCCAAAGGGAAGGGCGGTGCGTTCAATGTTACCGCTGGTCTCTCAGAACTTTTTCCACCCAGAGTCTTAAATACGATTCTCAACGAATCGTCCATTATCGGCACTGCCGCGGGCATCGCTTTAAGAGGCATGAGGGTCGTCGCTGAAATGCAGTTTGCCGACTTCGTTACTGACGCACTAAAAATGGTCCGTGATTATGCCGCCGGTCTTTATTACCGAAATGGCATAAAATTGCCGCTGGTAATACGAATGCCCTCGGGCGCGACCTCAAGCGGAGGAGCTTTTCATTCCATCTGTCCTGAAATGATGTTTTTTAATGTGCCCGGGCTCATAATTCTCGCGCCGTCAACACCCAACGAAGCTAAAGGACTTCTGAAAACAGCCATACGGCAAGATTCTCCGGTAATATTCTTGGAGTGGAAAAATCTCTATCACCTGCCTTATGAAAAATACCCCGATGAACTTAAACTTGAGATTCCGGAAAAAGATTACACAATACCCATCGGCAAAGCGCGAATAGTGAGGGATGGAAAAGATATCACCGTTGTCAGCTACGGCAATATGCTATTTGAAGCGCTCAGAGCTTGCGACTTGCTAAAAGAAAAAGGAATTGAAGCGGAATTAATTGACCTTCGTTCTCTAATGCCGTTTGACTGGCAGACGGTCTTTGCCTCGCTTGAAAAAACGGGTCGCGTGATCATCGCTCATGAAGATAAAAAAATAGGCGGCTTTGGAATGACTCTGGCGCAAATGATCTCCGAAGAAATGTTTGAATATCTATATGCGCAGCCCGTAGTGGTTGGAGCGCCGTTTACTCCGATTCCGCACCATCCGAATCTTGAAAAAGAATATCTTCCGGACGCCCAAAAAATCGTTGAAGCGGTAATGAAAAAAATTTTTGGCGATACCGGAATTGTTACGTCCTTAAAAAAGACAGACGTACCGGTCGCGCCCATGAAGCCCGAAGCAATCGACGATAAAATTATCAGAGTTCCTTTTTCTTCTGCCCAAAAAAGGGTTGCGAAAAAAATGTCCCGCAATTGGCTGCGGCCGCATATCCATGACGACATAGAAGTTGACGTAACGCGGATCTGGAATGATCGCGAACAAAACAAGACGGAATTTGAAGGACGGTTCAAAGCCAAGCTGACTTTGACCCATTACTTTGCTTACGCCGCAACTCAAGTTTTGACGCGGGACGAATTTTGGAAATTCAGAAGCGCGGTTGAAGAAAAATCTGCCGAAACAGAAACGCCGAGCGACCTGCTTATGGCTATCATGTTCGCTGACACGCATCTTCGTAAAGATTTCGTTAATCTGGCATTTGCCGTGGATATTGAAAATCATGATTTATTGGTTCCGATCGTAAAAAATGCGGGGGATATGAGATTTTCAGAGTTGGCAAGCACCATCAATGTTCTAGCCGAGAAATGCCGTCAAAAAAAGATTCTTCCGGATGAACTGCAAGGCGGCAATTTCACTTTAACCAATGTCGGCGCGTTCGGAACTTTAAGAGGAAACCCCATACTTCTTGACGGACAAAACGCATCGCTCGCGATCGGAGCGATAAGAGAGGCCGACGAGGGAAGGAAAATAATACTGACGCTGGCTTTTGACCACCGCCCGATCAACGGAGCCGAAGCCGGAATTTTCAAGCAAGCTCTCAAAGAATTCCTTGAAAATTGGAGCGTTGATATTTTCGGCGACTAGCAAAATGCCCCGCAACTGCAGGGCATTTTTATTTCACGCGCGCCTATATCTGTTTTTCCCTTCCGTCAGTCGTCGCTCGCCCACCCTGCCATTGCCCGCGGTATAAATTCGCTTTGCCTTTTATTTCAACGAAGAAAACCTGCATATAGCGCGCCCCCATTTCAATGGTTATGGTTGACTGTCCGGCATTATAAAGCGCGGGATGAACTGTTCCGTGAAATCCGGGGTCGGCGATAGTTTGCCGACCGATAATTCCCATTCTATGCAGAGTTGTGCGCGGCTTCATTATGGCCATTAAATCTTCCGGCATATTAAATTTTTCAATCGTTTCGGTAACAAAATAGTCTCCGGGTTTTAAAATCAGCGCGGATTTTTTATTCGGGTCAAACTCGGCAAAAACTTCCATCTTTGGGGTTTCTCTTTCTTCAATGCCAAGAAAGCCGTCGCCTTCCAGCCGAAGAGCGCGCGCAATCCTTAAATCAATAACCGCTCCCTCGGGATTTTTTAATTCGCGTTCCGACAGATTTTCAATAAGCTTTTTCTCGCTTATAAGTTTATGAACAATGTCAATTCCTAAAATCATGGTTTTAAAACATCACGTCTTCATCGGCTCTTTTATAACCGTGTATTTCTTCCGGCGCGAACCAATGCAGTATTTCATGCGCGGCTTCTTTTTCATCCCCCGAAGCGTGCACTAAATTGCGTACCGCCCTGCCTTCCACATTGGCCGCGGTCGGCGTATCCACTGAAAGATCTCCGCGAATCGTGCCGGGAGCGGATTCAATGGGATAAGTATGTCCCACTATTTTTCGAACAGTACTTATGGCGTGCATCCCCTGGATAACCATGGCCACCACCGGCCCCGAAGTCATAAAATCTTCAAGCCATCCTTTTACTTTTCTTCCTATCTCTTTACTTTCATTCGTGCCCATTTTTCCCATCAAATCCAAACCCTGTTTTTCAAAAGCCGATTTTGTTTTCTCGCCTATTGTTTCCAGCCACTCGTCCTCGCCCTGATAATGGCCGGAAATATGTTCTTTGGTCGGTTGAATCATTTTTAAAGCTATTATTTTAAGTCCGCGTTTTTCGAAACGGGTTAAAATCTCGCCGACTAGCCCGCGCTTGACACCATCGGGTTTTACGAGGACTAATGTTCTTTCTTCTTTCGGATTCGCGTAATTTTGTGCCATAATAAATTTAGATTAACTGTTTTTGAAAAACTTTCAAGGAGGGAGCCGTGAACGGAGCGCGAGAAAAAATTTTTATCTGCTGCAGAATCGGCGGAACCGGCGAAACGGATCATGAAAAAAGGGCTAACTTTTTAAGAAATATAGAAAGAGCTAAGTTATACGCGAGGTGGGCGGTCTTAAACGGTTACGACCCCGAATCAACCGGATTTTATTTCTGCGAGTTTCTTGATGATTTTAATCCGGACGAGCGTAAACTTGGTCAGGAGCTCGGACGCGAACGCCTCAAAAAATGCGATTTTATTCTTGTGGTTGAGGACGGAAAGCCGCATTCTTCCGATATGATCGGCGACATTGAAGCCGCGCGAAACCCTGGCGTCAAACCAATCGTCATAACCCATAATGAAATCA
Source organism: Candidatus Niyogibacteria bacterium (assembly GCA_016432485.1). NCBI lineage: Bacteria > Candidatus Niyogiibacteriota > Candidatus Niyogiibacteriota bacterium. The sequence goes on along the minus strand of CP066691.1, from coordinate 653,578 downwards.
TAAATTGGCTCATTAAAAATGACAGCGAGGCCTTCAAAAGAATGTTTCCTGAATTGTATTTTGAAAAACAGCGGGGAGAAGGCGCGGAAAAACAGAGAAGCATCACGTACGGAATTTTTGATTGCTACGACTGACCCCGTTACAAGTGACCCCGTTACAAGACGGGGTTTTTGTTTTTACATAAACTTGGCATAATTTCAGCGATCGCTGAAATTATGCCTAAATTATTTGACAATAATATCCCTGCCATCGCTTTCCATAATTACCGCGCCCGAAACGTCGGTGCGAAAGACTTGAGCGACTGAAGCAGACAACCGTTCAAGAACCGCCTGATACGGATGGCCGTAGCGGTTTTTCGCGCCAACCTGAATTACGGCAATTTCAGGCGAAACTGCCTTCAAAAACGACTCCGAACTTGATGTTTTTGAACCATGGTGCCCCACTTTCAAAACGTCGCAATCAATATCATCATTTAAAATTTTAAATTCCTGCTCGCGCTCCATATCACCGGTCAGCAAAAAACAAGTATTACCATAAGTCAGGCGGCCGACAACCATATTTTGATGCTGATTTTCGGAGTCTAGAAAAACATCGGGCAGAAGAACGTCAAAATACGCTCCCCCGCCCAATAAAATTCGCATCCCCCGGCGGACTTTAACCTCTTTCATATTTTTTTCTTTAATCAGCTTATTAAACTCCGCAAACTCGGCAAGCGAGGCGCCGTCACCCGAGTCAAAAACAAAATCTACATCATATCTTTTCAAAACTTCAACTAATCCGCCAACATGGTCTTGATGCGGGTGAGTAAGAATTATCGCGTCAATTGAACGGTCATAAAAAGGCATTACTTTTGAAAGTTCGGCCAAAACCTGTTTATTGGGTCCGCCGTCTATTAAAATCTGCTGATCGCCGGAAGTATTGATGAGAATGGCATCACCCTGACCGACATTTAAAAAAGCGACAACCAATCTGTCATTTTCAAAATGAAAAACGGCAAACCACACAACTGCCGCCGCCAGAAACAAAGATCCTAAAAATATATACCGCGGCTGATATTTCTCAAAAAATTTACGCATATTAAAAATTTATTGAGGAAAAGGGAATGTTCGCGAAAAAGCTCGCAACCATAAGCTCATAAGACGAAAGAAAATAAGCAACCCATGAAAACGGCACGGCCAGCCACGGATGAACCCAAGCCGAAACTCCGGATAAAGCCCCAAAAAACATGGTAATCGGCACAAAAATTAAAATCAGAAGATTAGCCGGCAAAGTCAAAAGCGAAATAGAGTTGGTGTTTTGCAGAAGAAGCGGCAAAACCGCGATTTGTGCAGATAGCGTCGCTAAACCGTACTCGCGAATTTTAAATCTTTGCGGCAGCCATTTTACGAAGCGCGCGAAATGAGGCGATAAATAAATTAGGCCTAAAGCAGCCAAAAAAGAAAGCTGGAAACCGAGGTCAAAACGCAAAATTTTGGGATTGTACAAAATCATTAAAAATCCGGCAGCAAACAAAGCGATTTTGGCCTGATATACCCGTCCGGCGCTTCCGGCCAAATAAAGAATCGCGGCCATAATTGAAGCACGGATAACCGTGGCTGAGGCGCCGGCCAGAATCGCAAATAGAATTATGCCGGCCACGCCGAAAAACGCGCTCAAGATGCGCGGAAGAAAACTGCCCAAAGCGCCCGCAAACGCCCTAGCAATTATCGTAATATTGTAGCCGGATAAAACTACTATATGTATGACTCCGACTTTTCTGAAGTTTTCCAGAATGTCGGACGGCATCGATTTTCTTGCTCCGACCGTCAGTCCGCCGATGAAAGAGGCATTAGGCTCGGGCAGAACGCGGGCAAGGCCGCTCAGGTATTTTTTCTTTATTTCCAGGAGTGCCGATTTTATTTTTGAACCACCGCCGGAGCCGACCTTTTCGATTTCCGGGAAAACCATTTCAAGAAAAATATCGTCTTTTGCCAAATATGCCTTATAATCAAAATCTGAAAAGCTGTCCGGCTCTTTCAGCGCTCCACTTACCTCCAAAATATCGCCGTACGAAAATTCGGGATAACGATTGGTAACCAGTAAAATTTTGTCTCCGTCGTTCGTTTTTAAAATCAGACGGGTTGAATTTTCGCGCTCATCCGGCTCATCGCTGACAAAACCCTCTAGTAAAACTTTCTGCCCAACTATTGGCTGCAATTCCGACGAAACAGACGCGTTGTCTTTAATTTCGTAGCGCAAAATCCCAAAACCGAAAGAAAAAAGGAGAACCGAAATTGCGGCCAACACGCCAACTTCCTTAAAACGCGAAAATATATATAAAAAAACGCTTACTATTATAATAAGCAGGGCGAACGGCCAGCCGAACGCGAAAAATGACTCGGAAAACACGCCCAGAGCAAAACCAAAAATTATTAGAGCCGGAAAAGCGCGCCGCATAATAGCTTGAATTCTACGCAAAAAATGATAAAATGGGTAGAGTTTAGGCCCCATCGTCTAGCGGCTAGGACGTCACTCTTTCAAGGTGAAAATAGGGGTTCGATTCCCCTTGGGGCCGCACTCCGACTCGGCAAAGCCTCGCTCAGTGTAAATTACAAATCAACGAAACAAAGCGCCCCGAGCTTGTCGAGGGGCGTCAAACATGATAAAAATTAATTTATGACTTTATTAAGAGAAAAAATCAAGTTTTCGCCGGTAGACATCGGCGCGCGGGCCAAAATAGACTTCAGCACCGGCGACACTATAAAAGTATGGCAAAAAGTCAAAGAGGGGGATAAATCGCGCCTTCAGGCATTTGAAGGTCTGGTTATTGCCCGAAAACACGGCCGCGAGCCCGGCGCGACTTTTACGATTCGCAAAGTTTCAGCCGGCGTGGGCGTTGAAAGAATTTTTCCGCTATATTCGCCGACTATAGAAAAAATAGAAATCGTAAGCCGTTCAAAAGTCAGACGCGCTAAACTTTACTATATCCGCGACAAAGCCGCGCGAGAAATACGCAAGAAAATGAAAAAACTCATCCAGGTTGAAAAAGTGATGCTTGCCCCGAGCGAAGCCGAGGAGGTGATAAAAAAAGAAAAGCCGAAAAAAGAAAATAAAGAGGGGGTCTAAAAAACCGACTACTAAGCGCAGGTGGAGAAACTGGTAAACTCGTACGCTTGAGGGGCGTATGCCGTAAGGCTTGGGGGTTCAAGTCCCCCCCTGCGCACACTTGACTTTTTAGCTTTATTTTGGTATACTTCTTTTATCGTTACCTGAGTTTCTTCGGTGGGCCCGCCCCGTAGTGAATTTTGGCATAGTGTTTTTGCTTTTTGGTGTGTTTTCTCAACACAAGACAATATCGCATAACTGCAAAATAGCCAGTCGTTTGTTGTAAACACAAAAGCAATGCCAAAATCTACTAACGGGGCCCGTAGCTCAATTGGCAGAGCTATCGGCTCATAACCGATTGGTCCTCCGTTCGAATCGGAGCGGGCCCACCATGTAATAATTCGGGCGGGGTCGTATCTTAAAGCAAAAGAGCGGGACTCCAAATCCCGAAGATGCGGGTTCAAATCCTGCCGGCCCCGCCAAACAAAAAGCCGTCACGCAGTTGCGTGGCGGCGGTTTTTTATTTTAGACAACTCCGTCTCGGCGTAAAGACCTTGGAATGCGGTCAAGCCGAATAACAGTTTCAATCTCCGGCCGATCCAAAATAATCACGCCCTCAAGCACAAGGTCTGTCAGAGCCGGGCTCTCCAGCTGTTCGTTCTGTCTTTTCATACTATCTTTTAGCCACAATGATAACTGTCTCGGATCCGGAATAACGATAATAAGCTGTGGTTCTTTGCCTCCGGGTTTTCTTGCGGGAGCAAAAGTGCCATTATAAAAACTTAATTCAAATGTTCCCACTTTCGTTTTGATATGAACAATTCTATGCCAATTTGCAAGATCTTTTTTCGCTCGCCGACTTTGAGATACCATATCTCTCAACCGGCAAAAGAGTTCAAAACATTCCTCAAAAACCTGACGCATCGCTGGATTTTCTTCCTCTTTAATTTCAGCAACACTTGCCCAACGAAGTTCGTGTTCAAAAAGAGGACTTTTGGCTATCTGTTCTGGTGTCAGTTCCGATTGGGGGATAACAAAAATGTCTCGCGCGCTGCCCTCGCGTTGATTGCAAAAAACAATTTTGACCGGCGTACCCCTTTTGTAAATACCGGGGCGGATTGCGCCGGTAGTTGTCCGAACACAAACAGGTAAAGCGGTGTCAGTTAATTCGCCGTCAACCGTTTCAAGATAAACATCACCTTCGCCAAAAGGAACCGCGTCTTTGAAAAGAGCCGGCGGAAAAACAGTTATGACCGGAGTAGCAACCAAAACCCCGATATCCTTGACATACTCTTTAACCAGTGGAACAAAGTTACACTCGCCAACACAGCGTTGTTGATAAGGCGGAACAATAATATGCCTGCACTCTGGACAACGGTGGCCAAAAATTCGGCATTTATCGCGAATATCAATAAAAAACGGTGAAAATTCGCCTCGTGAATGTCGAACTCCTGTGAACATAATATTATTTTGAACAAGATACGGCCGGCCGTCTTGGCCTTGAACTGTTTCCATTCGAGCTTCCGGCCACATTTCTGGTGTAATAATATGTTTCTTTTCTTCCGTCTTCGCCATTGTCAACCCCTCCTTTCAAGGACAACAGCCACGCCGTAGATTGAACGGCTGGCGCCGGTTCCATGAATCATGCCGTGTTCAAAATTCCTTGTTCTCATCTCTCGCATAACGCTCCAGGTTGACATCATGTTTGATCCGCCGACAAAATGTCCGCCGAAAACCAATCCACCCGAAGGATTCACTAACAGTCGGCCGCCAGGCATTATGATGCCCTCGTTAACCAGATCATCTGCGCGGCCCAAAGGCACAACTCCCATTTCAGCAAGCGTAATCATCATTTGCGGGATGAAAGCATCATGCAGTTCAATGACTTGAATATCGTTGATGGTAAGACGGGCCATCCCAAGAGCTTTCTTGGTTGCAAGATAATCGGAATAAATGCGGTTCAGAACTTTATAACGGGTTATATCTCTGCCAACAAAATAGTTTTCATTAGCCGCGCCAACGCCGGTAATCCAGACAGGATCGCGACCGCTGCGTTTGGCTATGTCCTTGGCTATTTCTTCTGAAGCAAAAACCAAAGCGCACGCGCCCTCGGTGTAGACGCAAGTTTCAAGAGCCCGAATTGGATGGACAACATAACGCGACCGCACGACTTGATCCGCCGTTACCTTTTCACCCAGACGCTGGGCGTAGGGATTATTTTGCGCTTGCTGGCAAAGAAGTTCAACAATTTTTGCTCTTGCCAGTGGGTCAAGGTCGCCGGAATGTTCGTCCATATAAGCGGCAATGACTTTTGCATAGCTTGAAGAGGCGTGCGCGCCAAGTGGCCGCTCAAACCAGGGATCCCAAGAATAACTAATGGTTTGCACCACCGCCGGTGTCGGGCTTTGGGCTTCAAAATCGTAGCAGTCAAGCGCTTTCTCAACTCCCAAAACCAAAACCAAATCATAAAGTCCGCTTGCAACCCAGGTATATCCTTCAAGCATGGTATAAGCGCCGGTAGCGCCCCCACTTGAGCATCTTTTCAGGGGCTTATTCGCTAGACCGATGATCCCCTGTAATCCGCTTTCGGGGATAGCCTGGAACTCAAAAATATCGTTGTAAATACCCACCACACCGGCATCAATTTCTTTGATATGAATATGGGCATCGCGCACTGCTTCAGCCACTGCCATTTGGGAAAGTTCCCAAAATGTTTTTTCAAGCCATCTTGAACGGCAAGGGGTCATTCCCGCGCCAATTATCGCAACATCTCGCATTCATTTTCCTCCTTTTTCAGTTTTCAAAACCGAACCCATTATATATGATAGAATTATTATGGTAAAGGTCGGGTTAAACATTTTTTAATATGAATAAACCATTAGGCAAAGTAATACATTATTACGACAAGGCCATGGTGGCCGTGGTTAAGCTAAACGGCGCGCTCAAGGCGGGCGACGAAGTTAAATTCGTGAAAGGAGAGAATGAATTTTCACAGACCGTTGAGTCAATGCAACTTGAGCACGAAGCGATTAAATCGGCTAAGAAAGGTCAGGAAGTAGCGATAAAAGTTGACCAGCCGACCAAAGACGGAACGCTTGTATTTAAAGCGGAATAATATAATAATATTTTAGGATGTAGTTCATCTCTTGGAGGTTGATTGCGTGTCCGAGGAAACGAAAAGCACCCCCGATTCAAAGACGATTTTCGTGGATATTCTTACTCTCGCCCTAAAAACAATTGTGCTTAGTTTTGGTGACAGCCGCATTAGATGCACATTTGAATATAGTCCGGATAAGCTTCACGGGGTGTTTCTGCAAGCTCAAAAAAGGTTTGGTCAAACGCTTCCCGAATTAAACGAACTGCGTTTTTCCAAAAGAGGCGCGTTTCCTTATAGCCGCGAACTTAGTGAGACCATGGCTATCTTAAGACTGAGCAGATTCATAGAGATTTTTGGCACGCGGGAAAATTCTTTTGATGTAGTATCGCAAAAAGATGGTGTTCAGGAAGTGCTTAAAGAGACGAGCGAGATCTTTAAAAATGATGAAATTCGCTTGCGAATCTTCGGCGACTTTGTGGATTTCCTCAAAGAAAAACTTCTTCGCGAAGCATTAAAAGAAACAAGAATTTACCCGATATAGATAGACGCGGCCCAATCAGGGCCGTTTTCTTGTAAAAAACAGGGCGCTTGTATTTAAAGCGGAATAGCGATACAATCTTTTTGGGTTGTAAATATCCTCAAATAACCTGAGGGAGAGATAAAATGCTCGCCACTTTTAGGTTGGGAATGGCCGTAGGCGGCGGTATGCGGCAAGAAAGTTTGAACGAAATCTGTTTTACAAATTTTTTGCATCTAGCATTAATACGCCTTCTGCTGGAAGAAGCCCGTAATACTCCTCTTAACAGAAAAATAACCCGAGCCAGAATAGTTGTGGATAGCCGCGATTCTGTCTTTCATCCTCTTTTCTATGCGCTCCAAGAGATGTTTGGGTGCTATCTGCCGCCTCTCCTACAATTAGATTTTTATAGGGGGGCAGGTTATCCATATAGTCAAGAATTGTCAAAGGCTTTATCCGATATTCATGTTCAGGAGTCTATAATCTATGCTTCGCTGTACAACAACACTTTTATGGTTCATGCTCGAAAAGATACTCGCAGATTTTGCAACAAAGAATTAAAGAAGCTATTTTCGGACAATCCAAAAGCGCGGCAGGCATTTGATCGGCTGATTCAAGCTTTAAAATCTCTGGTGATTAGAATTGAGGAATGGCCCGGCGTGCCATCGGAATAGCGTAATAGTTTGCGGCCCGTTTTGGGCCTTTTTTCTTGCCAAAAGGCATTTTTTTGTTATTATAGGGTCATGCCTAAAGAAGAATTTTCCCTTCGGCCGCAAGAAACGCCTGAAAAGAACGAAGAAAAATACAATCTGACGCCTGAAGATAAAGAAATGATTCTTGAAATGCAGGGCGTAAAGGGGGTAAAAAAAGTGATAACGCCAAAAGATCGCAGGCGCGAAAAAAAAGCCGCTGATGAAGCCCTGGAAGCCATGCGCCGAAAAATCTTGGGAGAAAAAGAGGGCCAACAAGAACTTTTACGCGAATAAATCCAATGCCCGACACCAAGTGTCGGGCAAAAATGGTGCCTATGGTGTAGCGGTAACACGGTTCCCTGTGGAGGAATTATCGAGGGTTCGAATCCCTCTAGGCACCCACAAAGTGGAATTTCTAAAAGAAAATCTCAAATCAATTTTTAATCAATCCATAAAATATAATGAAAGAATCAAGTAGCGAGTCGTCGGTCCCACAACAAGAACCTTCTCCTTTGGAAGAAAAAAGATTTCAAAGGTTTATTGAAGACAGGGATATAAAGCCCGAAGACCTGCCCGTTATAGAAGATTTGTTAAAATATCCGAAAGAGATTTTTGTGGAACTCCATAACTTTTTTCCTTTCTCTAAAGAAAAAAACGCGAAAGAACTTGAGAGGTCTGTTGACACTGAAAAAGAGCGCTCCAAAACAAAAGACAAGAATTTAAAAATAATTTCTGAAGAAAGAATGGCTGTATATGAACTTTTTCGCCGACTTTCAGCGAAGTATGACTGGACGGTGCTATGGAATTTAAACGGCATTCTTGAAGAAAAAACAAAAACACGCCTACAAATTGAATTTGCTCGCCGCAAACAAGAACTCCAAAAGTAAAGGCGCGAACTTCCTCCATTTGCCCGCCCACTTGCAATTTCTATTAGATATGGTATAATTAAAACATTATGAAAAACTTTAAATTTTTAGCAGCGATTTTGATAATTTTTGGTCTGTTCGTCTTCGCTGGTTCCGCATACGCAGCTGTAAGAGTGAGGGGGTATGTAAAACCTCGCACTGGCACATATGTCCTACCCCATTACCGCTCAAGTCCCAATAGCACTAGATTTGATAACTACAGCACGCGCGGTAATTACAATCCGTACACGGGCAAAAAGGGATACTCTGATCCATATAAATCATACAGATTTAGGTACTAAACCTCGAAATGAAGAATTTTATTTTAGTAGTTATTTTTACTGCTTTCACGGCGCTTGTATTCTCTGCGCCATTTGAGGCGTTGGCACACCCCGGTAGAACAGACAGAAAAGGCGGCCACACTTGTAGGACAAATTGCCCGAAGTGGGGGTTTAAATATGGCCAACACCACTTTCACGCTAAAAAATATAGGAGTTATCGTTAAATCATGTCGACCATGAATTGGCTCAAACAAAATTGGTTTAAGGTTGGGGTGATTGTCTTGATGGTCGTAATCTCTGCAAGTTATTTTTATTGGTATGAATGGAGGCCAAACAAAATTGTAAAAGAGTGTAACACAGAGTCCATCGAAAAAACCAAAAAGGCGTCTGAGGATCAAGATAGGGTTTACGACTTTTTTTACAAATTCTGTTTAAGAGAAAAAGGATTATAAATTATGAAGGATTGGCTTAAAATCGATTTTCCAACTCTGCGGCGACTAGTATTGTTGAAGCCGTTTTTAAAGAGGGCGTTCATTTTCGTATCACTTTTTACTGTGATATTTATTTGGTCAGACAGTAGCCGGAATTTGTCCGAAGATGAGTCTTTTATAATTGCCCTCGGTTTATCTATTATTGTTTCATTTATTTGGCGTAGAATCGTGAGAAAGTTTAATTTATAGTTTGATAGTATAAACAAATTCATGAAAAACTGGTTAAAAGAAAATTGGTTTAGATTGTTGATCCTAATAATAGCTACTATTTTTGTGGCTGGTTTTATGTTTATAAATTATAGAGAGTATCAATTAAAAAGGTTGAGAGCACAACAGGACACTCTTGAATGGTTTGGGGATAATTTTAGAAATAGTTTTAGTAAATATATTGGGGAAAGAGAAATAAAAAACTTCCAAAAACTTAATCGGGATACATTCAACAACCCCTTATAATAATATGAAAATAAAAAATATACTCTTATTTTTATATATAATTTCTCCCCTGGCATTGGCGTTTATTGATGCGGCTATGGATAGTGTAGACTTTGGTCAAACTTTCCATATTTTCTATGGTATTATCTACGCCGCTGTTTTGGCTTATAATCTTGGCAAAGAACACGGCGAAAATCGCCAAAAGTTTTTATGAAAAACCGGCTCAAACAAAATTAGCTTCAGTGGTTGAAAGACATGAAAAATTACAGCATAAAAACATTACTGATAATACTATTCACATCCATATTGGTCTCCGCGGTTTATATTACAGTGTTTAATGAAAAACCAAATGATAACACCGCTTCTTCTTTGGCTCCACGCGAAACACTGTTTGATTTAGAGCAAATTCATTCCGTAAAAGAAAGCGGAGTTAAAAAACAAACGGTAATAACTCCAACTACTTATGGGCAAAGTTATTCTGAACTGGAGGGGAGAGTTAATGATTTAGAAAGTCAGATTAGTGATTTAGAGTGGGCCGTATCTACATTACAAGGCCAGCTTGAAGACGCAAAAGAATTTGCAGAAGATACGAAAACAAAACTAGAAGATTTTGTAGATTGCATTAATAGATGGGCTAGCGTTGGAGATCCGATCATGGAGGACGATTGGAGACATTGTAAAAATAGAACATTTTAACGGTATCAAATACTTACAATATCCATTATAATTAATAATATGCCGCCAAAAGAATTTGATTTTTCACGAGGAATACCGGTTGAAACTCCAGATCATCTAAAACCCACAACTGGCCTTGGTCGGGAATTATTAGACATTAGTGGGTGGTTCTTACTAATCATTATTGGGTTTTTTGCTCTTTTTGTCATATATAAAATTTCTCGTTTAATAAGTAAATCATATAAAAAACTAGATCGTTATTTAGATAAGTGAAGAGTCGTTTTTAAAAACGGGGTTCAAGATTTATAACCCTAAAAACCTAGTTGCTCTTACGTTTAAACCCAATCTTGTACTTTTGTTCCCCAAGATCGTTACGTTGAATACCTGAATATATCCAATCCTCCAGGTCGGTCTTAAAACTTATCAAAATCTCGCAATTAAATCTAACAGCGGCCTCATTTTCTGTGCCATTTGAGAATTGAATATCAACACAACCCATTTTTTCAAGTATTTCTTTAATCTTATTTTTAAGACTTTCTTTTAGCATATTTTAATTATACGAAAATAACATCTTTTCTTAAAGCGCCAACTGGTATCTGCTCCTCTTTTACTTCAAGAACAATATTATACTTGAAAGCTTCCTCGGACGACAAAGATCTGCGGCCTTTCATCATTTGATTTATTTCTTCAATCGAAGTTCCAGTGGTTTCAAAAATAAACCTAGCCAGTCTATCATTTTGGACTTGTATAGACGAAACTTGTTCATTCAAATCTTCAAGGTTTAAACTAAGATTACCCTCAACTGAAGCTCCGTGCAAAAAGAATTTGGCATAAGATTCGGCTGATCTTTCTTTTGCCGACAAATAAACAACATTAGCTATTGAACTTATTTCGTTTGTGGCATGAATTCTTATTGGTTTTTCAAGATTTTTGATGACGGTAGCGATATTAAATCCATAGTAAATAAAGCCTCCTACTGAAGAAAAAAGCATGGTTATATGTTCGGCCTCTTTTTTTCCGTTGGCCTCCAGTAGCGCATTTATCAATGCCAAGGACGCGTCTTTATCAATGCGCCCTTGAAAAAGGATATAATATTCCATGATTATGGGTTGATTTTACAGGGTGGGGGTGATTTTTGCAACAGCAATCAAAGCCAACCCGAAATATCATACGGCAACCGTAAAACAGGTTCGAACTAATTCCACCGCGTCAAATCGCTATCGCGTTTGACGCGACGCGGCCTTGTTTGCTGACCCGGGTTAAATTTGATTTTTGGCAATATGGCGTTATAATATTTCTATATGAAAAAACGTAAGGAAAATATATTACAATACGAAGTTGTTTTTGAGCCAAATGGCGCGGGATATACGGTTACAGTTCCCAAACTCCCGGGTTTAGTGACAGAAGGAAATAATTTAAAAGAAGCTCGAGAAATGGCGCAAGATGCCATAAAATGTTATTTGGAGGCCGTTCTCAAAGACGAGGCCTTTTTTATTGGCAACACCAGACGAAGAGAGAAAGTTACAGCTAGCATTTAAATCGTTTGCCAAAATTACCGCGCATCCCATCCGCATTGGTTATCAAAGCTCTCAAACGAGCCGGTTTTTATGAATTTCATCAAAGCGGAAGCCACATTCAGCTGCGCCATCTGGCAAAAAGCAAACTAAGAGTAACGATTCCGTTCCACAGAAAAGAACTTACGCCAAAAACGCTTAAATCAATAATAAAACAGATCGGCTTCTCTGTGCCTGAATTTATAAAACTGCTATAAAATCCTTCGACCGCGCGGCTTTGTTTGCCGACCCATTAACTAAAAAAAGTCGGAACCTTCTTAATATGAAACGAAAACTTATTTTATACGCATCCATCTTCGGCATCGTCATAGCGTTTGACGGCCTGAAATATCTGGCCGTCGACGGGCCGAATATCATAAATTGGCAGTCATTCGCGCATCCGGCATGGGTCATATTTACGCTCGCGCTTTTTGCCTACGCGGCCACGTCTTATAGTCAACCTGTTTTTAAATCCGCCTTTTTTGTCCATACCGCCGTTTTCGCCGCCGCGTTTTTAAATCAATATCTTCCTTTTTCTGAAACCCTCACTTACAATTGTATGCTTTTTAACCTTGTTTTCCTTTCAATGTATTATCTTTTATTTTCTTATAAAGAAAGAAAATAATAAAAAAGGCGCGCGGACATAGGTCGCGCACTTTTTTATTGAGTTGAAACTCTAAGTATCGGCGGCGGGTCTGTAATTGACGCCGAGCTTATTTTTTAAAAATGACTTAAGCGCCTTGCGATGCCGCGCTGCCGAACAATCGTCGCTGCCGCATCCCGTAGATCCGAGCTCATCAATATTATTTAAGCGATCCAGCTCGTATTCAATAACCCGTTTGAATATTTCAAAATCATCGGCCGCCGGCAAAATGACCCCCGGAACGCAACTTTTAAATGTAATCATAAGGACTTCAATATCTCGATGAGATGCGGCGAAATCTTTTACTTCAAGCAGGGCCGCGTCCCATGCCGTTTCAAACGCGCATTGAAGCGCGTGGTTTTCTTCAGGCAAAAGACGCCACGCAGCTTCGGGATGCCACTGTTTCATGTCGTTCTCCGAGGCATTCTCATACAAAGACCATCTCTAATTTAACGCTATACCCCAACCTATGAACGGTCAATGAAGAAATAAAAAGAGCGACGGCAGAGCGTTTCCATGTGGCAAAATAGGTTGCGGGTTCAAATCCCTCTAGGCCCCTAAACAAAACTAAAGCAGTTTTTTCAACTGTTCGGCATCAATATCGGCGTCTTTTAAGATACTTTTTAAAACTTTTGGATGTAAAATAGTGTTGTTGTGAAACGGCACGGTTACTCGTTTGTTTTCGGTATTTTTATAAATTTTATGACTTCCGCTTTGACGCGCAAAACTAAATCCGATTTTTTCTAAAACTCGGATTATATCCTTGGCTCTTGTCCTCGGAAGCCCGCTAGACACAATAAAATTAAACAGCTACCTCAACAGTTGCCAAACTAATGGATTTGGGTCGTTCCAGTTTTTCCCTGTTTTTCTCTATGTCGGCAAGGTGGAGTTTTATGGCGTCTTTTATGTTTTTTAGCGCTTCCTCGTAAGTATTTCCTTGCGTGTAGCACCCCCGAAGTTCCGGACAAAAAGCAAAAAAACCATCCTTGTCTTCTTCAATAATCACAGAAAAATTTAAGTATTTCATAACCAAATATTAACAATTATATTTTAGGATGTAAAGAGGCAAAAATAGATATAAATTTCCCCCATTTGCTTGCCCAATTAACTTAAAACTCAACCCGATCGCCGATATTTATTTTATGTTCATCGACAAGGCCGGCGTTTACTTCCAGAACATACTGTGCGGGGCTTTGCGGAGAAAATTTTTCAGGATATGATTCCGGCGCGGCGTTTTTCACGATATCAACGATTTTTTTATTCTCATCAATCCAGATAATATCTATTTTAAAATTCATATCGCGCATCCAGAAAGCGTAGTAATCCGGTTTTTCAAAAACAAAAAACATTCCCTCGTTTTGCCCGAGCGCGTTTCTGCCGGAAAGGCCTTGTATCCTTTTGGCCGGAGTATTAGCCAGTTCAACCGCGATTTTTTGGCCGGAGACGTAAACATCCGATACTGGAGACGGCGGCGCGTAAAAATAAAAAAATCCGCCGCTAACCGCGGCCGCGACCAAAAGAAAAAAGATTCTGAATCTTATCGGGCCCATAACTATTATATTAATGGCAATTGGCGGAATTGGACATCATGCGCTATTCTGAAGTTGGAGATCGGAAAAGGAATTAAAGGGATGGGGCCGCGGGCAATGACAATCCGAAAAACGCTCCTTCATTTTTTTATCCTTGTTTTTTGTTTTTTCGCGGGTTCGGGATTGGCAAACGCGAAGCTTATAGCGTTTGCCGATGAGCTCAACGAATATCTGGGTATTTTTCAGCAACTTTATTCAAGCGATGACCTTAAAGTAAAAATAGAGGTCATCTACCCGCGGATTATAAAGAATTATAAGGCCTTTATAAAAAAATACCCTAAAAGCCATCTGGTGGATGACGCCAAACTGCGCATCGCCGAGTTTTATAAGCTATCCAGAGCGACTCGGGGAGAAGAGGAACTTTTTCCAGGCATAAAATTTGATAAAAACAGCAGGAAAAAAGCCAATCATTGGCTTAAGGATATAGTCGTGAATCACCCGAACGGCAAAATATCAGACCCGACATCCAGAGAGGACCTTAACGAACCGACAGCGGCGTTCGCGCTTTATTATCTTTACGCTTGGAACAGCGGAGATAAACGCTATTTAAAAGAACTTATTAAAAAATATCCCAACAGCAAGTTAATTCGCGGGATGTATGTCATGCCGCGCGAGTGAAGGGTTAAGCCGCGCGAAAAGAGCCGAATGGGCAACTATTTCTTCGGCTCTTTTTTATTTTTTAAAATAAAAAGGACTGCGGTTATAATCCCGAAAGGTCGCTCTCAATCGCATCAAGTTCAGCGTCAAGTTCTGATAGGTCTGTTTCGTTGAGGTCAGCCCCAATGGCGCCGAGTTCGTCGGAAGTTCGCACGGTTTGCAATTTTTTCGCAGCTGCGTCGTCCCCGGACGGCATAACGAGCCCCTCGGCCTGAAGCGCCCGCTGTTCTTCTTGAGTCAATTCAATCGGAGTTAAATCCTGTTCAACCGTAACGGATTCTTTTTGATACGAGGGGCCGCGATTCAAGAAAAATAATACTCCTCCCGCGACAACAGCGAGAACAATGATTGCGATGATGAGTTTGTTTTTATTCGTAGTCATGATTATATGCTGGTATTTGATCTGGAACTATTGTAATCATCGGCAAATGTATATATCTCAATAATTATGGCGCGGAGGTTTTCTATGTCTGCTTTAAGCTCCGCGGCTATGGCGCGGGCTTCTTTTGCGATTCCTCCCGCGTTTTCACCGAGAAGCAATGATTCGTATTTTGCTTTAAGTTCTTCCATCTTTGCCTCGTTTTCAACTTGCATATTTTTGGCTCTTTCAATAAGAGAGGCATCGTTCTCTGGCGGAAATTTGCTCTTTGTGTTGCCCGTCGCCGCGCGCTCTTCAGCCTCAATTTCAATTCTCATTTTTTCAATCCGCGATTCCAGCCGGCCTAAAATATGGTCAAACCGAGCCATTGCCGAGCGAAAACGGTTGAGCATGCGCAGTCCTTTGCCGTGGGCGACGGCAATGCGGCGCAACGGAGTCCCGTCGTCTTTAAACAGTGTTCTTACATTTTCTCGGAAATTATCGCGAAGTACCTTCGCGTTTTCGCTAGTGTCCAGTTCTTTTAGCGATGTGGGCGGCCTATGAAGTTCTGGGTTTACTGTCGCGGGTTGCGGAGTTTCCCTCGCGGCCGGAGCAAAAACCGCTCCTGAAGTAAATTCTTTTTTGGGAGAATCAGCTCTGCGATCGGGAAAGCCGTGCGCGTTACCGTCTCCCGCAGATTCTTTTTCAGTAGAATCAGCTCCGGTCTCAACCGCGTTTGACGCGGCAGGAGCCGCGTTTGACGCGGCACCAAGCTCGTCAAGTTTGGCAATGACTTCCTGAACGCCTTTTTCATTGACTCCGATCGCGATTAGAAATGATTTGAGTTCAGCTTCGTAAACACCCTTGCCTTCAAGTGCGTCTGTTACTTTGTTGATATCCGCGCCGCCAACGCCATAGCGTAAAAGCACATCCCCGACTTCCATTCTTATTAGTCCCGCTGATTTATTTGACAATGAAGAACTATAATTTTTGGTAGAAACCAGCCCTCCGGGAATCTGTTCAATAGTTATATCAAGCCCTCCAACCGGATCACCGGCGAAGGCAGGGACGACAAAACTCGCCGCAAGTCCGGCGGTAAACACCATCCCCGCAATCAATAGTGTAATTTTTTTAGGCGCAAATCTCATTGCTGTTACTATATCAATTGCCTCAACAAAAGTCCAAAGTTAGGCGAGCCCCCACACCCACACCTATGCGTAGGTGTGGGTGTGGGGACGAGCTATTGCCTGTAGGCCAAAGCTTTCCCAATACGCCATGCGGGTGGCGTATTCGCGGCCTATCCGATTTTGGCCCCGTAAAAATTTTGCTTTGCAAAATTAACGGGATAAATCAGCAATTCTCCGACTCGAAGTATCATACAGTGGACTACGTCCGTACTAATTGGAACCAGATTACAAACGAAATGCTGAATTGGCAACCTCTTGCAAAACAACCTGAACTACAATAGTGTAAATTATAGAACGAACTGCTACAGAAGGGAGGTAAGAGGCCATGAATCTGGACGAGATTCGTAAGGTTTTTAAGGAGAATGAACTCCGGCACTACTCAATTTTTCCAAAAGAGAGAATAATCGTGTTCACGTTTGATAATGACCATACGCTTTCGGTTGAGATTGATGGGCATCCAGGAATTAACTATGAATGGGACGAGAGAGCTATTGTTAAAGTTGATGGGGAGCTCATAGCGAGCACATAATCCTAATGCTCCACTCCAGTGGAGCTTTTTATATTACATAACGTGTTGTGGACCTGGCGGGACTCGAACCCGCGGTCTTGTGCATGCCATGCACACGCTTTTCCTCTAAGCTACAGGCCCTTAAACTAAAATTATAGATTCCGAAAAACTAAATTTCAATCTTAATACCTAGGCGGTTCTTCGGGGACGCCCGCCTTAAAATTAGCAAAACGCGCCAAGGCGTAAAGAATACTTGAAAGACGGTTGAGATAAGCCAAAATATTTGGATTAAAATCTTCCGGCGACTGTTCGGAAACAAGCACTGCCCTGCGTTCGGCGCGCCTTACGACGGCGCGGGCGTAATCAAAAAGAGCCGACAATTCCGTTCCTCCAGCGACAAAAAATGTTTTTATCGGCGGAAGCTCGCGCTCAATCCAATTTACATATTCTTCAAGTTTTTTAACTTTCTCTTCCCCGATTTTTAATTTGGAATATCCGCCAAGCTCCGCCTGAATCACGAAAAGGTCGTTTTGAATGTCTGAAATCAGGCCGCGAATTTCTCTGCCCGCCACATCAAAACCGTCCGCTTTCACTTTGCAAACGCCCAAAAAAGAATTTATTTCATCCACGCATCCTAGCGCTTCGGCAATAGCCGAGCTTTTTGAAATCCTCTGGTCGCATCCGAAGCGGCCTGTTTTTCCGTCATCGCCTTTTCCTGTGAAAAACACCATATAGTGCCCCTGCCAAGAATCGAACTTGGATTTAAGGTTTAGGAAACCTTCGTCCTATCCATTGAACGACAGGGGCGTGTTGACAAAACTTATTAAGTCCGTAATCTATCTAATAGAGTAGGAAAAATAGTCCGCTTTGACAACTAGCTAAGGAGGCAAGGCATTGGCGCGAGAAGGGTTGGTGAGTTTTGTTGACGTTTTACATCGGCTAGCCGGCATAAGCAGAAATGTTGTACATGAGGTTATCGAACCGAATCTCGAGGCCATTAGAAAACAAGATGAGCGTTTAAAAATGATCCTTTATTCGAAGACGCCGTTGACACAGGAGGAAAAAGAAAAAATTATATCCATTTTGCGCGGTATTGAAAATCAAATTGACAATGCCTTGCTTGACGTCAAATGTCGTTTTTACGCCGCTCTCGGTGAAGCGCCTTCTCCAGAGTCAGACATTGTGTTGGCGGCGCGAAATCACCTGAAAATAAAATTTTGGGAGGCGTTGAGGGAAATCTCTCCTTGTTTTTATAATACCAAAAGGGAATTTTTAGAATCACGCCCCTTGTCCCCGCAGTAAAGCCGTCCCCAATCCCCTCATCGCGGGGGATTTTTTTTATTTTTAAAAAAGGTATACTGAATATCATGATAGACTACCAAAAACAAATTATAACAGCAGTTAAAAAAGTGATGCCGGCCGTCGTAAGCGTTATCGTGGCTAAGGATCTCAAAGAAATTGCCGCGGATTTGCCCGAGGAATTTTACAACCTGGATCCGCGGGAACAGGCCTTTTTGGAATCAAAATTGCGCCAAGCTCCTCGCGACGAACACGGCCGCATCAAAGTCGGCGGAGGTTCGGGATTTTTAATCACTAAAAACGGACTTATTTTAACCAATAAACATGTTATTGCCGATCCAAAAGCG
Organism: Candidatus Niyogibacteria bacterium; assembly: GCA_016432485.1. Classification (NCBI taxonomy): domain Bacteria; phylum Candidatus Niyogiibacteriota; species Candidatus Niyogiibacteriota bacterium. The sequence goes on along the minus strand of CP066691.1, from coordinate 635,263 downwards.
GATTACAGCGTTATCACTTATGACGGCAAAAAACACGAAACCAAAATACTCGCGCGCGATCCGATAAATGACGTGGCTATTTTAAAAATTGATTCCGGCGGCAAAGAGCTTCCGGCAGTAGAGCTTGGTACGGCAAAAAATATAGAATTGGGCCAGACGGTCGTGGCTATCGGCAACGCTTTGGGAGAATTTCAAAATTCGGTTTCAACCGGCGTGGTTTCGGGACTCTCGCGCTTGATAACCGCGATAACCGACCCTTTGGGGCATCAGCAGCGCCTTCGCGGGTTGATTCAAACGGACGCGGCTATTAACCCGGGAAATTCAGGCGGGCCGCTTGTGGATATTGAAGGGCGCGCGATAGGCATAAATTCGGCAGTGGTATTCGGCGCGCAAAATATAGGTTTTGCCATCCCCATAGATCAGGCGGAAAAAGACCTTGAAGAAATTAAAAAATACGGACACATACGCAGACCTTTTTTCGGAGTAAGATATATGATTTTAAATAAATCTTTGCAGGAAAAATTCAATTTGCCGATTGACCATGGCGCTCTGATTATGAACGAAGGAATGCCCGGAGATACGGCAGTAGTTCCGGGAAGCGCCGCGGAAAAAGCGGGACTTCAGGAATATGACGTAATTCTCGCTTTTAATAAGAAAAATATAACCGAGGAAGAAACGCTTGAGGATTTGATCGCTTCCTGCAAAATAGGAGATAAAATTGATGTGGAGGTCTTAAGAAACGGAAAAAAATTGCGGACAAAAATAGTGCTGGAGGAATTTTTACTGCATAGATAAAACCGACTTGTGGAGGGGTGGGTTTAATATCCAATCGCGGCTCTGATTAAAAATCCTACTCCGTAGGAAATTGAGGCGGCAAAACCGCCGACAAAAAACATTTCTATTCCCGACCAAACCCAAAAACGTTTGGTGAAAATGGTTCGCAAAGCTCCGACCAAAAAAAACATCAAACCGGCGACAACCGAAGAAATCCAGAAGGCCTTTTTATCGGCTTGAACAAAAAAGAAGGGCGCGACTGGCATAAATCCGGTAATGACAAAAGCCGCGAAAGTCACGCTCGCTCCCTTTAACGGGCGGGCCCTGTCCACGGGAACTAGGCCCAATTCTTCATGCATCATTAAATCAATCCAGAACTTTTTATTTTTCACCACCAGGTTCGTCATCTCTTCCAAATCCGCGCCCGAGTAACCATGTTTCGCGAGTATTTCTTTTATTTCATTTTTTTCAAAATGCGGCTGATGGGCAACTTCCCAGTGTTCAACTTCTTTTTCGCGTTTAAAAACATCGCTTTCGGAACGCGCCGCCAGAAAACTTGAAGCGGCCATTGAAAACCCATCGGCAAAAAGATTGGCCAAACCCAGAAAAACAATGATTATAGGGTCAAGCGCCGCTCCGGCAACACCGGCAATGACGGCGAAAGTCGTGACCAATCCGTCATTCGCGCCGTAGACCATATCTTTGAGATATGTTCCCATTTTTTGGTGCTTTAATTCGGAAGTTCTCGTTTTTATTTCCGCCATTTTAATATTATAACCCGATTTTAAATAAAAAACTTGTCCGCCACGGGCGGACAAGTCGGAAGCTTAATCTTTAAACCTTTCCAACGCCGAAACAATAGAATTAACCAACTCTTTGGCCAGCCACTTTATTTCATTTTCGGAAACAACCAGCGGCGGCATAACGCGTACGGCCGAATCGCCGCAAGGCATTAAAAGAATTCGGCGATTGAGGGTCTCTTCTATAAATAATTGGCGAAATTCTGTCGCGGGTCCATCATCTTCCCTCCCTATAAATTCAATTTTTCTCATAAGCCCCATACCCTTGGACACAATACCAATCAGCTTTCCGTGAAAATACACCAATTTTTGTTTAAAACTTTTTTCGCCTCCCGTCTCAGATATCGCTTCAGCAAGCTCTTTGAGAAAAAGATCGCCAAGGCGCTCGGCCTTAGAAATAAGGTTTTCTTCTTCCATAATATCCAGTGTCTTAAGAGCGCAGGCGCTGCTAAAAGCATCTCCGCCCCAGGTATTTGAATAAAGTCCGCCTTCGGGCCAACAGACATCGGCCCGCATTATCGTAACGCCTATTTTCGCCCCGCTGCCCAAGGCCTTAGCCATACAAATGATATCGGGATTAACGCCAAAATGTTCCGCGGCAAACCATTTTCCGGTGCGGCTGAAGGTCTGCACTTCGTCATCCACCAGCAAAATATTGTTCGGAACAATAATTTCTTCCATCAAGGCCTCGAAGGCGTCGCGACTCGTAAAGCGGATTCCGCCTTCTCCCTGAACGGGCTCCCAAAAAAGCGCGGCCACCTCATTCAGATTTACGGTCGCAAGCTGCCTTTTTACATGTTTCATAAAAGTAAGCGGATTACCCATTTCCGTCTCTGCCTCCGGAAATGGCAGATGAATCACCGGAAACGCCGGATAAGAAAATTTAGTGACATGTTTTCGGCTCGTCAAAGTCCTAGCCCCGTAGGTGCGGCCGTGAAAGGCCTTCTCAAAAGCCATCATTATCGGAGTCCGGCGATAGATCTGGGCGGCGCGAATCGCGGCCTCAACCGATTCAGTGCCGGAAGAGCAGAAGAAAATCTTTTTATCAAAACCGCCCGGAGAAAGAGCAATCAGCCTTTCGGCTAATTTCACCGATTCGTAATTCGGATATTCGTTTGCTCCGAATCCGAAACGAACATCGGCTTTGACCCGCTCAATTTCAAGACGCCTGTGGCCGATACTGAAAACGCCGGGGCCGGAATTAGCGTCAAAATATAAATTGCCGTCTTCGCCCATAATCCAACAAGGAGGCGTTCCCAGCGGCGTTATGCCGGGCACGAACGAAAAATTTTGAGTTGTGGGCGCAATAGTTTGCTTAGATATCTCAATAATTTTTTCCGGCGTATACCGAATCGGATTTCCATTTTCAGCCATCTTTCTCTCCTTCTTTTCAAGTTTCTTTTCCCTTTCCAAATCTAGCATTGAAAAGGCAAAAGTCAATTGGTAATATGTATTTATGCGTTATCCCTGGACATTAGTCACGATTGTGGGGATATGGGTGGCGATTGCCGTTGTTCTATCTAACGACAGCCGCCTGGATCCCACCAATCTGTATTTAGCCGGCACCGTCACGACCATAGTGTTGGCTATGATCGGCTTTAAAAGCGCCGCCTGAATTATTATGATTTTTTTGGTTTTTATAGGGCGCCTTTTTTCTTTGCCGGCGGTCTTAATTAAATATTTTTTGAAGCGCGCGGACGGCCCGACCCGCTTGCGTCTGATTCTTGAAGAATTGGGCGGGGTTTACATAAAACTCGGCCAGATTCTGGCGATGCGTTTTGATATTCTGCCAATAAATTACGCCCGGGGATTAATGGATATTTTAGACAATGTAAAGCCGGTTTCGGATGAAAGAATGTTTGATGTTTTTGAAAAAGAAGCCGGAAAAAAATTGGAAGAGGTCTTTGAACGAATTGAAAGAAGACCGATTGGCTCGGCCTCTTTCGCCCAAGTATATAAAGGGGTCTTGAACGGAGAAAATATAGTGGTCAAAATACAGAAGCCCGAAAGCGATAAATACATTAAAGCCGACCTGCTCTTTTTAAAATTGGCCTTTTTCTTTATAGATTTCTGGGGGATTTTAAAATCGGTCTCTTCCAAAGAAATTTTAATCCAGCTGAAAGAGTGGCTCTCCGACGAACTTGATTACTCCAAAGAAGCCCAAAACAATAAAATTCTTTATGAGCACGCAAAAAGGCATAATCTTGAAAATGTGGTTATCCCTAAAATATATCCGGACTTTACGACTAAAAAGGTCTTAGTGCAGGAATTTCTTGATGGGAGCCAGGCCAAAAGGATAATGGTTTATCTGGAGACCAGGCCGGAAGACCTTAAAAAAATACTGGATGAACGAAAAATAAACCTGCTGGACGCGGCCAATTCTTTCATACACGACCTGATGAGGCAATATTTCATAGACGGATTTTTCCATGCCGACCCTCATCCGGCCAACCTCCTTATTTTTCCCGGAAGCCGAATCGGCTACATTGATTTCGGAATAATCGGGCGGTCTCTATACGATAATTTTGGGCTACTACGTTTCATCAAAGGAGCAACGGAGATGGATTTTCGCGAAAGCGCTGAAGGTCTTGTTGAATTTTTAGACAAGCGACTTGTCAAAGAATACGGAGAATTGATAGAAAGCGATTCCAAAATCCAAAAAATTTACGAAGCAACCCTGGACTTTATTACGCGCCACCTGACAGAAGATGTGGCGCCGATTCTCAAGGACTGGAATTTTTTTACCGGCAACAAGGAAGCGGATATCAGCGAAAGAAGTTCAGCCCGCGCGTTTTTAAGAATCGCCAAGACCATAGAAAAATACCGGCTCAAGTTTCCTTCGGATGTCATTGCTTTTTTGCGGGGTCTGGTTATCGTGGATATGGTCTGTCTAAAACTGGATGTTAATTTTAATATGGTAGAGGCCGCCAGATTATTTTTCAGGCATCATTCCGTTGAAGATATTAAGGTTAAAACTCCGGCGCATCAAGAGGAGACAAAGGAATTGGAAACTTTAGCCAGTTTGCACATTGCCGAGGAGGCGCCGGAAAAAGGGGGGGAAGTATCGGCCAGGATTGAAGAGAAGCAGTACGCGGCCAGAGAAAAATTAATGGGGATAATCACGGCGCTAGCCGAAAAATATCCAGAGTTGTATAATGAAATAAGAGAAGCATGAATCCCATATTATTCATAAAAATTTAAAAAAATTGGTATGAAGTACCCGTGGCTCGCAATTACAATAGTTATTATCTGGCTGATGGCCGCTTACACTATTTTAGCGCGCGACGCCGTCAAGCCCGATTATATAATAGGAATAGCCATAGCGGCTTCGCTCATTTTGGGCATTTGGGGGCTTAGGGCGCCTAAATAAACTTTTTTGGAATATCAATTTCTTCTGCTAAACTCAATATGACCAATATTGAGGTGGGTTGGCTGAGCTGTCTAAAGCGCTGGCTCGCCCCGTAAAAAATCTGGCGGGATGCCGGAGCGGACGAACGGGCCGCACTCGAAATGCGGTATACCCGAAAGGGTATCGGGGGTTCGAATCCCTCTCCCGCCGCCAGAAAGGATTTTGCAAACGCGAATTGTCCGCCTCGCTTCGCTCGGCGGCTAATTTGTATGGGATTTTTGGCGAAAAAGAAATGCGTTTATCAATAAGGGCAAAAGAAATTTTTTCATATTTGATTTCAATGCAAATTTATGTTTTCTTATGAACAGCGTTCCTTCAACAAAACCATATAAACGCGAGGTGCTCGACATGGATGAGCTTCGTGGTTTGGCTGATAACCCAATGTGGGATCAGGGAGAAACAGAAAAGGCTTATCGTTTCCCTCTTCCAACCGACAAAGATTTTTCCGCGGATGCTTCCAATCTTGCAAAAGGGATCCCGGAAGATCAGCTTTATCGTGTCGGACAATTCGTTGCCGCCAAAAGTCCTAACTCACATATCGGTCCATTCAAGTGGGCGATCGATTTTCTAGTGCCCGACGACACAGAAGTCCTGGCAGCAGAATCAGGACAAATCGTTGAAGTGGTTGACAGCTTTACCGAGTGGGGACCAACGGAGCAGTTCAGGGACAAATTAAATTACCTCACAATTCGACACGACAATGGTGAACACTCACAGTATTGCCATCTTGCTCCGAACTCGTTCCGAGAAACTGGCCTCATGGTCGGTGATCGTATTGAGAAAGGACAAGTGATAGCTCGAGTTGGGAAAACGGGATGGACAGACAGAGACCATCTGCACTTCATTGTCTTTCGAGTTGGCAAGCTCGCCGGAAGTCCATATGGTTTCTACAGCTTGCGCGTTTGGTTCGACACGCAATAGGTTTGCTGGTTTTCCTGAAAAACCAGCATTCTTTTTATTCCTCCAAAGAAAAACTTGCTTGCCCGCCGAAAGTTTACTGAAGGAGGGAAATTGTCAATATTCGCGGCGGAGCCGCACATTTTGCCATATTATACTGCCTCAAAAAATTCCCCCGAAAATTCCCGTGATAATTCACGGGAATTTTGACAAACCAAAAACCCGCGTAAACGCGGGCTTTGGCGAATCTCGAAGTAATTCGGTGATACTCGTTCGTCAACTAATTCCAGTATAGCAAATACATATTATTTGTCAACATCTCTTGTGGATAATCTCTATGGGCTGGACCCGCGGGGAATTGAACCCCGGAGACTCTCGTTGACGAACGAGCTCCCGAACCACTCCGGGCCCAGCAAAACAATCATATCATAAACAAACCTCCGACCGAGTCCCCTCAAAACGAGTAGTGGAAAAGACCCCCAAAAAGCCTTATGGCGTCCTCCGTAGCCTTGGCGAAGGAGGATACTGCTTGCATATCATGGGCGTTTAACCCGAATGTCCAGCAGCGGCTTTATTTTTTTATGATTTTAGGTTATTCTTATAAACATGATTTTTGGCGAGCAAACAGAGTGGTTTGTGATAACCGCGCTGATCGCGGCCGTTTTCAGTGTTGTCTGGATAATTTTTCTTGAATTACGGCTCAAAAAACTTTTTCGAGGGAGCAGAGCCGAAAATCTGCAAAATGTTCTTGCCGAAATTCAGAAAGAATTAAAATATTTCTCTGAAAAAGAAAAAGAAATTGATGATTTTTTGGGGCATGTGGAACGCCGGCTAAACCGCTCTGCGCAGCACTTGGGAATAGTACGCTTCAATCCGTATTCCGGAGTCGGAGGCGAACAAAGTTTCGCAATCGCGGTTCTTGACGAAAAAATGAGCGGTTTCGTGGTTTCGGGACTTTATGGCCGGGAACAAAGCCGGGTCTATGCCAAACCGATAGAACACGGCAAATCGCCTCATAAACTGTCGGACGAAGAAAAAGAAGCAATTGAAAAAGCAGTAAACAGATACGCGTAACGGAGGCGGAAAAAATAGTATGATTCCCGAGGCCTTAAAAATAAAATATGAAAGAAGCAGACAAACAAAATCAAAAATTAGCCGAACGAAACCCTATTGTGGTAATAATGGGCCATATTGACCATGGAAAAACCACGCTTCTTGACCATATACGAAAAACAAATGTCGCCGAACACGAATCCGGCGGCATAACCCAGCATATCGGTGCCTACGAAGCGACCGTAAGCACCAACGAAGGCGAAACCAGAAAAATAACTTTCATTGACACTCCCGGACATGAAGCATTTTCAAAAATGCGCTCCCGCGGAGCAAAAGTCGCGGACCTCGCGATTTTAGTTATCGCGGCGGATGACGGCATAAAACCGCAAACCCTTGAAGCACTAGAAGCCATAAACTCCGCGGACATACCTTTCGTAATAGCGCTGAATAAAATGGACAAGCCCGAGGTCAATGCCGAAAAAACTAAAAAGGACCTGGCTGAAAACAACGTGCTTATTGAAGAATGGGGCGGAAAAATTCCGCTGGTGCCGATATCGGCCAAAACCGGCGAAGGCATCAGCGATCTTCTGGAGGTGGCGCTGATAGCAAGCGACCTTGAAGATTTAAAAGCCGATCCCCTTGCCAAAGCTTCGGGCCTCGTAATTGAAAGCCGCCTTGATCCCAAACGCGGAAATGCCGCCACTTTAATAATCCTGGACGGAGTTTTGCGCCAAGGCGAATTCGTCATAAGCGGCACGTCTTTCGCGCCGGTAAGAATTTTTGAAGACTTTGCCGGTCACTCCATCAAAGAAGCTTCGTTTGGACAACCGGTGCGCGTGGTCGGTTTTAATTCGGCGCCGGAAGTCGGTCTAAAATTCATAACCGTTGATTCCAAAAAAGAAGCTGAAGCGCTTGCCGGAGAAAACCAAAAAAACTCCAAATCCAAGGCATCCGCGGCCGCGCCGGAAGAAAATAAAAAAATATCCGAAATATCGATAATAATCAAAGCGGACACCTCCGGTTCAGCCGAAGCCGTAGAAAATGAAATCAAAAAACTTGAATCGGAGAAATTGAAAATAAAAATACTTCGCTCGCGCGTCGGCCCCGTAACCGAAGACGACATAAATCTGGCCTCCGGATCGTCAAATTCAATAGTCGTCGGTTTTCGCGTAAAAGCGGAAAAAACTGCCTCCGAAATTGCCGAAAGAACGGGTGTCGCGCTGAAAACTTTTGAGATAGTCTACGAAATAACCGAATGGCTCAAAGAAGAGATAAAAAATAAATTGCCGGAAGAAATCGTGGAAAAAGAACTGGGGCGGGCTAAAATACTAAGAATCTTCAAGCAAAACGCCAAAGACCAAATCGCTGGCGGACGGGTTACTTCGGGATTTGTCGCCGTCAACAAAAGATTCCGGATAAAAAGGCGCGCAAACTACTTGGGTGAAGGCCGAGTACAGGGACTGGAACAAAATAAAATCCGCGCTGTGCAAATAGAGGAGGGCAAAGAATTCGGTATGAGAGTTTTATCCAAAATAGCCTTGGCCGAAGGCGACGAAATTGAAGTCATTGAGGAAGAAAAAATAAAACCGGAAATATGACCTGCCCCGTTAGAAAGACGGCTAATTACGTCTAAAAACAAAAAATTTGTTAATGTGATGACATGAGCAAAGAACTTTCTAACGGGGTGAGCAAGCGCGCCGGGCGCGCGCATTCGCTCATTTTAAAACTCGCGGCGGACTTTATTAAGCGGGAAATTGATGCCGTCGGGGTCTTGGTTACGGCGACAAGAATTGAAATAACCCCCGGATTTAAAGAGGCGAAAATTTTTATAAGCGTCTGGCCGGAGGGCGGAGAAAAAGAAATCATGAGATCTCTTGAAAATTCCAAAAAAGAACTCTATAAATATATGAAAGAGCATTTTAAAATCAAGTATATGCCTGTTTTCGAGTTTAAAATAGACAAGGGCGAAAAAGCGCGGCTGAAAGTGGAGGAAATTTTAAAAAAAGAAAAATGACGGCCTGGTAACCAAGAGGGTCAAAAGCGTTTAAATAGCTTTTGACGGGAACTCATACAATAATAAATGATATTAAAGAGTTCCCCGGAAAGGCAAGGATCTGCAATCCAGCCCTTTTGACGGCGCGATGGCGAAGAGGTAACGCGGCGGTCTGCAAAACCGCTATGCGAGGGTTCGAATCCCTCTCGCGCCTCCAAAAGGGCTGGACGATTCCCGCCCGGGCCTCCACAATTAGACTTTCCGATTTTTGACCGACGAATTGGTGGGCGACGGGGCGTTGTTTTTTCTGAAAATTTTTGATAAAATGAGTTCGAGCTTTGTTGTAAATATACTCCAAGTTCTTTTTAAATTTCATATGTAACTATAATGGTAGACGCGTAAGTACTTAAGTATTGATGCGTTTTCCATTTCGTGATAAAATATCAATTATATATATGAGTAGGAAAAGAAAATGGACGACAGATCAGCTAAAGAGGTCTGTCAAAAATTCATTCAGCTACAGACAAGTTTTGACCAAACTGGAGCTTCGTGAAGCCGGCGGAAATTACGACCAACTAAAAAAGTATATAAGAGAACTGAATCTTGACGTCAGCCATTTCAAAGGACGAGGGTGGAATGCGGGGTTGCGAGGTATTGGAAAACCCATAATCCCTCTTGAAAAAATCCTTATTGCAGAAAGTTATTTTCAAAGTTATAAATTAAAAAACCGTCTTTTTTCAGCAAACCTTAAACCTAAACACTGCGAAAGGTGTAAATGGGCAAGAAAAACCATAGACGGATATCTGCCCTTAGAACTACACCATATTAATGGCAACCGGCACGATAACAGAATAGAGAATCTAGAAATATTGTGTCCTAATTGTCATAGTCTTAAATCGTCGTACAGAGGACGAAGACGACTTAAGAAATAAGCCGAGGTGGCGGAATGGTATACGCGCATCACTTAAAATGATGTGCCCGAAAGGGCATGTGGGTCCGAATCCCACTCTCGGCACATGAAGCGAAGCGAAATGGCGCGGGGTGGGATTTGAACGGCTGCCTGTGGCAGCCGCGGCTCCGACTTCCGCTGTTGCGGGGCGAACAAGGAGAACTCCCACCCCGGGCACATGGAATGAAATGCTGAAGTGCGGTAAAATTTTTTTAGTTTCGGGCGGGTGGCGGAACCGGCAGACGCACTGGCTTTAGGAGCCAGCGATCGCAAGATCATGGGAGTTCAAATCTCCCCCCGCCCACTTTAAAAAAATAATGGGCGACTAGCTCAATGGCAGAGCGTCTCGTTTACACCGAGAAGGCTGTAGGTTCAATCCCTACGTCGCCCACCAAGATAAAAAATTCCATCGCAAAAGCCCGTTCATTTTCCCTGAACGGGCTTTTTAAAGCTCTTCAACGAAGCTGTCGCGCGCGGCGATCGCGAACCGCTTCGTCTAACGCTTGTTTTAAATCAAAAATATAATCATACGGAGAACCGAGACCAATGGACAAACGGATCATTTTATCAGTAATTCCCAGGCGGATTCTTTTTTCGCGAGGAATACCATAGTGTGTTGTCGTGGCCGGATGTTCGGCCAGCGGCTCGGTACTGCCCAGACTTACGGCCAACTTAAAGAACTTGAGGGCGTCAAGAAATCTAAAGGCCGTTTTTCGACCGCCCTTGATATCAAAAGAAACCACTGCGCCTGGCGCCGAACACTGTTTTTCATAGAGCCTGTTTTGATTACTGTCTTCTTCAAAAAATTCCGGATAGTAAACTTTTTCCACTCTCCGGTCATCGCGCAAGAAATCGGCAACGCGCCTTGCGTTTTTCACCTGCGCGGTCATTCGTAATTTCAATGTTTCCAAGCTTCTGGTCAAAAGCCAGCAAGTAAACGCTCCGGCAATGTTGCCGAAACGCGTACGCGCGCTCTTTAACCGCGAAATCATTTTGGCTTTTCCTTCAACAACACCAGCCAGAAGATCGCTGTGCCCGCCAATATATTTAGTAGCCGAGTATAAGGCCAAGTCGGCGCCGTGTTTGAAGGGATTGAGCCAAAGCGGACCGAGAAAGGTGTTATCAACGACGGTGATAGCTTTTCGCTTTCCGGAAGAAAATTCTTCGGCGATTTCCGCGCAGGCCTCAATGTCTGCCAGAACATTGGTGGGATTAGCCGCGGCTTCAACGAAAATCATTCTCAAGGGCCCGCGACGACAAGCTCTTTTTGCGATTTTTTTTATTTCAGAATAATCGCTTTCCGCCGAAAAGGACGCAGTCTTAATGCCAAAAGTTCTTAACTCCCGCGCAAAAAAATCCTCTGTGCCGCCGTATAAAGGAGAACTGTGCAGTAAAATATCTCCCGGACGCAAAAAAGCAAAAGAGGTGGTAGCGATAGCGGCCATACCGCTGGCAAAAACCGCCGCCTCTTCCGAGCCGTTCCATAAAGAAAAACGTTTTTCAAATATCTCGGCGTTCGGATGATTAATACGGCTGTAAATTAACGGCAATGCTTCGTTGGATTTTCCGCCACGATTGTCATGGGCGGTTTGAATTAAAGCAGCTAGTTCTCCCGCGCCTTTGAAAGCAAATGTTGAAGTGAGAAAAACGGGCGGTTTTACGGCGCCCTCTGATAATTCGGGCAGAAAATCATAACTCGTCATTAAACTATCGGGGTCTAAAGCGGACAATTTGGGCTGATGTTTTTTGCGGGGCACGCTGATTCCTCCGGCTCTGTTCAAAGTTCATTATCAAAAACCACTACAATTATAAATTGCATAGGACGGGTTTGCAACTTGTCCGCCTCTTAACGCATAATAACCTTGGATATTCTTTTATGATGGAGGAACGAGCAATGCTTTTTTGGGCCGGCAAGCTTACGGTTGTCTTTGGGGCACTCTTTTATTCTTTTCATATTTTTTCGGTCAATAAAGTGTGGGAGTTGACATTTTTTGTTCTAGCGCTTTCCTCCGCCCTAACCTTTTTGTTCTTACTGCGTAAATAAAAAACAGACCTCGCTATCAGCGGGGTTTTCTTTTTATTTTAGCTCGGTGGTAGTAAACTTAAAAATATAGTAAAATTGATTTAGTGGGTCTGCCACAGCAAAAAGTAAAAATAGAATGGTCGTCAAACTTTGCATATGCAATTGGTGTTATAACCTCCGATGGGTGTTTGTCTCGTGATAAAAGACACATATTTTTAAAATCGGCAGATAAAGAATTGGTAGAAAAATTTAAAATAGCACTCAACATCAAAAACAAAATAGGAAAAGGTGGGCGCGGGGGTGTTTCCGAAAAAAGGTATTTTCAGATAACTTTTGGTGATATAGTGTTTTATAAATTTTTAAATGAAATCGGTCTTACACAGACAAAATCAAAATCTATTAAAAAAGTTAACGTGCCCAAAAAATTCTTCGCCGACTTTGTCAGAGGATTGTTTGATGGAGACGGTTCATTTTATACATTTTGGGATAAAAGATGGCCAAATAGTTTTGGATTTAGATTGTCCTTTGCTTCTGCGAGTTTACCATTTTTAGAATGGCTTAAAGACAGTCTGGTAAGGTTTTATGGTGTAAGCGGTTTTTTTCACAAAGGAAAAGGGGTCATGAATTTAGAATACACAAAGGGAGATTCTAAAAAACTTTTCTTTGTAATGTATCGTTCTAAAGATGTCTTGTTTTTAAACAGAAAATACTATAAAATCAAAAGTGCTCTGGAAAAAGACAAATTTTTTGGTTTAAGATATCTGCAAAAACCAAGAAGCCTGGGTAGCTCAGTGGTTAGAGCGCTGCCCTGAAGAGGCAGGCGTCGGGGGTTCGATTCCCTCCCCAGGCATCAGTAAGGAATTTGCAAGCGATTTCGGTTCGCCTCGCTTCGCTCGGCGATTATTTTGTACGGCATTTTGGGGGCAAAAACGAATTGGCGGTTTCGATTGGGGGAAAGAAAATCAAACCGACGATTGCAATTGTTGCTGGTCTTAAATTTTTTGTTATGGTGTGTTTTTACTCCTGTTTTATTTTTAATTTCTGAATTTTGGCTTTATCCAGTTTCGGCAATCTTACCGTAAGCAAGCCGTTTTTGAGAGTCGCTTCCGACGCTTCAACGTCAACTTCCTGCGGCAAAAGAATTGAACGACTGAACGATCCCCAATAAAGTTCCTGATAAAAATAATTGTCGTCAGAAACATGATGGCTTTTTTCGCGCTTGCCGCGGATAGTAACCATCTCTTGAGTGATGGCGACGTCCAGTTCATCGGGCTTAACACCGGAAACAACCGACTGTATCACCACGTCTTCGGGCGTTTGATAAACATCAACCAAAAGCTGGCCCTCATCGTTTGCCTGTGGCAACGGAGCTTTCTCGCCGCCCTCACCCTTAAAATGAAAAGTCTTTTCCTCCTCCGAGGCCGGCAAAGAGCCGGTCAGTCTTTCTAAAAACGATCGCCTGTCTTTTGGCATATTGTGTTTTCTTTGGTTTATTTAATAAATCAGGGTCTTTCTTTTTTAACTTTCTCGAAAGACAATATCAAAATTATTATTCCGAGCCATACCACTGAAAAAACATAAATCATTCCTTCAGCTCCTCCTTTCAGTATAAAAAAATTAAAGACGGCGTGCAACAAAGTGGCCAAAACCAGACCGCCAAGAGCGTTTCGCCACCTATGATGCTTGTGGAAAAAATCGTAAGCAATGGATAAACCGACGATGGAGGAAGCCAAAACATGCAAAAGCGTTGCTCCAACAAAACGAAGGTGGGCTGCAGCCAAACCGCTTGCGATTTCGCCCCGAAAAATTCCGAAAAGCATCAAAATATTCTCAAGAGCCGCGAATCCTAAAGCGGCGGTGATAAGATAAATGGGCGCGTCAACCGGCTCATCAAAAACATCTTTACGCAAAGCCGCCCAGTAAGCCGCGGAATATTTAAGCAGTTCTTCGATGGCCGCCCAAACCAAAAAAAGCTTCAAAGACGGCTTGCCGATCGGCCATAATCCCAAATCCAAACCCCAATAATAACTTAATTCTTCCAAAAGCAGGGCGGCAAAAACCGCCGCGGCTCCGGCGCCAAAGGCTAAAAAAATTGCTTTCCTCGGTTCGGGATGAGGGTCTTCACGCAGCCAAAACCAAAGCCAAATCAAAGAAGTGACCAAACCGCCCACCGCGGCCGATAAACCGGCTAAAGGATTAGCAATTACCTGGGCCATGCTTCAACCATTAAAAGGTCTTTTTTCTTAAATTGCGGAGCCGACCATATCTCTTCGGTTATGTAAGGCAGAAACGGATGCAAGAGCTTTAAAGAAGTTTCAAGAACATAACTTAAAATACGCGCCGTGTTATCTTGAGGGATTGTGTCGTCCATTTGTTTTTTAGACGCTTCAAGATATATATCGCAGAAATCGTGCCAAAAAAATTCGTAAATGTCGTGAAGGGCTGAACCGAATTCGTATTTATCTATTTTTTTAGATGTGTTCGCGGTTATTTTTTTTAGAGATGTGAGAATTTTTTTGTCGGCGTCGGTTTTGGATGTTATTCGCGAAGTTTGTCCGGTCATCCGACCGGGCGACCCGCTTCGTTCCAGAACGAAGCGGGTCGCGTTCCATATTTTATTCAAAAATTTTTTTCCGGCAACCAGCGCTTCTTCGGACCAGCGAATGTCCTGCCCGCCCATAGCCTGCCAGACTAAAGCGAAACGCACGGCATCGGCGCCGTATTGTTCAATCAAATTTATCGGGTCAATACCGGTGCCCAAGGATTTCGACATACGTTTGCCTTCTTTAGTCAAAACCGTAGCGTGAATCACAAGGTCTCGAAACGGGGATTTTTTCATGAATTCCAGGCCGGAAAAAATCATACGCGCGTCCCAAAGATTAATAATGCCGCGATCATTTGTTAAAGCGTCTGTCGGATAAAACGTTTTTAAATCTTTTGTCGGCTTGGGCCAGCCCAGAGTCGCGAAGGGCCAAAGGGCCGAAGAAAACCAAGTATCAAGCACGTCAGCAACCTGCTTATAGCCGGCATCGCAGTATTGGCATTTCGGCTCTTTTTTGGCAATCACAAATTCAACGCATTTCTCAATATCTTTTTCACTCCCCGGTTTTGGAACGCATATCTTGTCGTGTTCCCAAACGGGCAGGCGGTGCCCCCACCAGATTTGGCGCGATATGGTCCAATCCCTAATATTTTTTAGCCAGTCAAAATAGGTTTTTTCAAATCTTTTCGGATAAAATTTTACTTGGCCGCTTTTTACCGCTAAGCGCGCGAGTTTGGCCAAGCCACCCATTTTCAAAAACCACTGCATTGAGGGCATCGGCTCAATAACGCTTCGGCAGCGATAACACCGGGCTATGTTGTGCGCAAACTCTTCTATTTTTTCAATCAAACTTTCATGTTCAAGCGTGTCAACAACTTTTTGCCGACATTCATCTGTTTTCAATCCGGAACAAATTGAACCGGCTTCAAAAGTCATCTTGCCGTCCTCGCCTATAACTTTATAAACAGGCAATTTATGGTCTCGGCCAATCTCAGCGTCCAAAAGATCGTGAGCCGGCGTTATTTTTACGGCACCCGTGCCGAAATCCTGCTCAATTCGCTTGTCGCTAATCACGGGAATCTCTCTGTTTTTGATAGGCAGTAAAACTTTTTGTCCGATAATGCTTTTATACCTCGCATCCCTGGGATTAACCGCCACGGCCGAATCGCCGAGCATTGTTTCCGGCCGGGTAGTTGCAACAACGATATAATTTGAAATTGAAATTTTATCATTTAGATTTATTAGCGGGTATTTTATAAACCACAAATTTCCTTTTTCTTCTTCATATTCTAGTTCCAAATCAGAAAGGCTGGTTTGGCACTTTGGACACCAATTTATGACGCGTTCGCCTCGATAAATCCAATCTTTTTTAAAATAGCGGATGAAGGCCTCAGCCACTGCCGCTTGATATTCTTCATCCATGGTAAAACGAAGCCGCGACCAATCAGCCGAAACCCCCAGACTTTTAAGCTGGCCAATGATTATGTGACCGTATTTTTCTTTCCACTGCCATATTTGTTTTAAAAATTCTTCTCGGCCAAGCTGATGACGGGTCAATCCCCTTTTTTTCAAATCTTTTTCAACGACATTTTGAGCAGCAATTCCGGCGTGGTCTACGCCAGGAAGCCAAAGGGTTTTATGGGCCGACATTCGTTTAAAACGAACCAAAATGTCCGACAACGCGTACTCAAGAGCGTGCCCCATATGAAGCGAGCCAGTGATATTCGGCGGCGCCATACTAATAGAAAAAGTTTTTGTTCTTTTCCCGGCTTGTCCCGAACGTAGTCGAGGGGGAAGTTTATCCGGATTAAAATAACCGCTGTCTTCCCAGCGTTTATAAACTCTTTCCTCCACGCCCTTGGGGTTATAGGGTTTTGAAAAATCCAACGCCATATGAATCTATTTTATTATTTATTTCTCTGAAACTAAAGGCGCAGGCGGCCCGCAGCCTTCAGTTTTGAGGGCTTCGTAAAATTTTTCTTAAACGCATGGAAATATCCGGCGGCCGCAATCATTGCGGCGTTATCACCAACAAATTGGGGGCTGGGGAATAGGGTCTGGGAGCTAGAGAGTTTTTCCATAGCCCTTTTGATTGCTTTTTGCAGATGTTTATTGGCAGCGACTCCGCCGGCAACGATTAAAGTTTTTGGCTTATGAATTTCTACCGCTTGCATGGTTTTTGAAACCAAGACATCAACTGCGGCGTTTTGGAATTCTTTAGCCAGGGCGGCTTTATTTGTTTTCGGATTATCACGAAGCGCGTATAAAACCGCGGTTTTGAGCCCCGAAAAACTGAAATTCAGGTCTTTTGAGTTTATCATCGGCCTCGGCAAACTAATTTTACTAGACACCGAGTGTTTAGTTTTTTTGTCGGCTAAAGCGGATAAAGCCGGGCCTCCGGGGTAGGGAAGGCCAAGCAGGCGCGCGACTTTATCAAAAGCCTCGCCAACGGCATCATCCAAAGTTTCGCCGATGATTTTGTAATTCAGCCAATTTTTTATTAAGACCAATTCGGTGTGCCCTCCGGAAACCAAAAGAGCTAAAGCAGGAAATTCAATTTGTTTAGAAATTAGAAATTCGGATTTAGAAATCCCTCCATTTTGCGGCAGTAAAACGGAGGCAATGTGCCCCTCCATATGGTTCATAGCGATAATCGGCTTATTATGTTTTTCTGCAAGCTCTTGCGCAAAAGTAATCCCCCGCCACAAGCACGGTTCAAGCCCCGGTCCGGTCGTAACGGCGATGGCGTCAAAGTTTGAAATGTGAAATTGGGAATTTGGAATTTGTTTATGTTTTGTAATTTGTGATTTGGAATTTCCAAAAATTTGTCTAAATAAAATTGGTAAATTTTTTTCGTGTTCGCGCCTGGCTAAATTGGGAACGACGCCGCCGTAAGGCGCGTGGATTTTTATTTGCGAAGCGACCAGATTTTTCAAAACGCGAAAACGGGTGTTTTTTAAACCCCCGCTCGCCTCAACCAGCGCGGCGCCGGTTTCATCGCAAGATGTTTCAATGCCCAGTATTACCATTTAATTTGTATAACACAGCAATGTTTTCATTACCACACTTGCGCCGTAGATTTTCATTTAAGCGCTGCGCGCGGAGTGGGCGAAGTGGTGCACTTTATAGACGACCCGCCTTCGCCAAGGCTACGGCGGGCAAGTGTTACTGCGTCCTTCGAAGCTTTAGCGAAGAAGGAGAACCTCTCTGAAGGCGCTAGTCGCGCTCTAGAAAGTTGCCAGATACTGATAGAAAAACAAAAACCACATGGAAACTTAATTCCTATGTGGTCAATATTGGTTTTTATTGTTTCCGAAACGTCATCCATTCATCAAACCGGCCGGTTCCACTATCAATAATCCTGTAAAATTCAATTTCTAAGCAAGGGAACTTTTCTTTCAATAACGTAGCGAAATTAAAAAATTCATGCCTCACGGATTCATACTTAACACCATCATTTTCGTTTTTCCAACAAGAACGAAGCAACGAAATGGGTCCAATTTTTGCAACTCCGCCGCTTCGAAGTATTCGCGCGACTTCCCAGAGGGAATCGAGAGGGTTTACGCAAAGATAACTGCGTGTCTGAAAATCATTCCAACGTACGCCAGCAATTGAACCAAAAGAAAGGACCAAGTCAAAACTATTGTCCTTAAACGGCATACGCGCCGCATCAGCTATAATATCGAGATTTTCTAAAAAGGGATTGATATCCAGATTAATATACGTTTTTGGAGAGCCAATTCGCAAGATAGTTTTCTTGAAGAACCCTGGACCGCATCCAATATCAATTACATCATTATCGTTGAAATCGCTGGGATTAAGTTCGAGATCCAAAAAATAGCGTATCGCGACATCCGCTTCGCTTCTGTTCCAGTTTTCTGGAATTGGATTTACACCAAATTTGTAAAGAGCAACGTAATGTTCGGTAAATTCGATTGTGTGGGCACGGATATCGTATTTTGTACGAAATGTCACGCCGTCCATCACTTAATCTCCTTATCAGTTTACAAAATCAATCTAAATCAGAAGTAACACATCTCTGCGCTCTTTGCAACATTTCATTAGAACCCGTTCCTAACTATTAAAAAACCGTTTCTTTTTCAGAAGATTTTATTATCCAGCAATAAAAAATTCTCTTTCCCTATACGGGCAATAAAGCGATGTTAGAACCCGCAAGATTTCTGAAGTAGAAACGGCGATTGAGGCGCAAGAGTACGAAAAGTCTCATAAAGTGCACTTTAGGAGAACAGGTTAGAACCTCTCTCCAAGCTCTAACAGAGCCGTTTATGCTTAATATCCTATTATCATTTGTCTGATTTTACACTCCAGATGACACTAAGACACGGTTTAGGAGTACTTTTCGCAAAACTTCGGTAAAATCCCATCCAATGTTAGAACCTCTGCTAGACAGTGCATTTCGGTATACCCTTTCCGGCAACATACACAACGTGCATAACATATATCGAGTAAGATTTATATTTTAAAAAAGAAAAAGCCGAGGATGTCTACGCCTCGGCTGTTCGAATAACCTAGTTTTTGTCCCAATCCACCGAAGTCGGTAGCGGATTATCGGTGATTGGAACCGTAAACGTTTGTTGTTGTGTCCCACGGACCATATGAACCGTGGCTGTATTGCCGGAGAACGTGATTCCTACAAATGCGGGGATAAATCGTCCCTGAAAATATTTCGGCAGTTCCACAACGAGATGATATCCACCCTTCTTGTCGTCATTGATGACGGAAACACGCGGACCCTTCAAGTGAGGGTACACAACGGTAGTGTTATAGACGATCTTTTTTTCGTCCGCCAGTACACTGTGATGTGCAGAAGTATTGTTTGCATGACCCGATGTAAACTTTTGCCCGTTGATTTTGTCCCACTCAAATCGCAGATCTTTTTTTCGTTCCGGATAAAGCGGGGCAGTTCCACCGTCTAGTCGCACGTAAGGATCGACTCCATCGGAAAATAGTGCAACCTCCCAATATTCGTTGCCACCGTCAATGTTATCAAGGTTGATCGGTGAACCTTCTTTGGGCAATCGGTAGAAGCTCATCTCCAAGTTACTGAGATAGCAATCGTTTTTGTCGAGCAAAACAATCTCAGCATCAACGACACCCTTGCCCTTTTCCTCGTTCTCGTAAAGAACGTAAGGCCCCCACATATGCTCCTCTTCAAAATCGAGCATCTTTATGCGTACGGCGCGATACGTGTCCTTATTCCAGTTTTGGAGAAGGTTTTCGTCGCCACTGGAGTTGACGAGATTGCCCGAGCCATCATACCACGGTTTTCCGTGATGAAGTGTATGGAACGGCTCATATCGGATCAGCGATTTACGCAATACAATATGAGCTCTAGTTATCGCAGAGGGTAACTGCAGAGTACTGAGATACGCAGCAATTTCCCTCATGCTCGGCTCTGTGGTTTGGAACGAACCGGAAGCGTCACGTCCAATGGGATAGTTCCCGATATACGTGTCTCCGTGTAAGAGTTCGGAAACGGTGTTTCCGAAATAACAGGTGCGGCCATCTTGAGCTGCTTGAGCTGTCAAAGAAAATGATGCCAAGAAGCACGCTGCGAACAGCGTCGACAAGACTATTTTAATCATCTCTTTTCCCTCCTGAGGATTTGAGTTCTAGTACATATATACTATGGGGGCTACAAAAAGTAAAGGTTTTCTATTCGGTTCGAATCTCTCCGAAAAATAAAAAACTTCGCATTTACAATGCGAATCTCAACTGGAAAATTACAACTAAAATTCCCTGTATCTTACTCACGCCCAAATAGCGCATGTTATAACCCGCAAAAGTAATGATCCAGAAACGGCAAAAGCGCCGATGAAGCGTTCAAACTGAAATTCTGTGCGGGTGGGGAGAATCGAACTCCCGCTATCTGATTGGCAACCAGATGTTCTGCCATTAAACTACACCCGCTATACCAAAAATGCTATCAGATTTTATTTTATACCGCAATTAGTAACAACTTCATGTATATTATGTAAACACAAATTAACAAAACCTTACGGCCGTAAGGTTTTGTTAATTTGTGTGTCTAGAAATCTTAAAACCCCATCCAAATCCTCCGGCAAATCCGCTTCAAGCATAAGCTTTGCTCCGGTTGGAGAAACGAATTCCAGACGCCACGCGTGCAGGAATTGACGGGTGAGTCCGGCAGGACAAACCGGTTTTTTCCCTCCGTAAATTTTATCGCAAACCACGGGATGGCCGATAGCGGCGAAATGCGCCCGAATCTGATGAGTACGCCCGGTTAAGGGTCTGGCCTCCAAAAGAGTAAAATCGTTAAAACTTTTAGTGACCCTGTATTCGGTAGCGGCTTCGCGTTCCTTGCCGGCCAAACCGCGGCCCGCGACGCGCCGCATCGGGCTTTTTCTGCTTCTGGCGATCGGAAGGTCTATCCGGCCGTCTTTTTTCTTGAGCTCCCCCATCACCAAAACCAAATAAGTTTTTTTAATAAGGCGTTTTTGAAAAGAATTTTTCAGAAAATCAAAAGCCGGCTGATTTTTGGCGACAAGCAAGAGCCCCGAAGTGTCTTTATCCAAACGATGTACGATTCCGGGCCTTTCCTGCCACGATCTTGCCGAACGGTCTCCCACGTTTTTGATTTCAGGATATTTTTGGACAATGCTTTGCGCCAGAGTTCCGTCGCGATGCCTCTCATCCGGATGGACTACAATACCATACGGCTTATTAACGGCCAGAAAATTTTTATCTTCGTATATTATGTCCGGCTCCACGGCGGCTGTTTTTTGTTTTGTTCTGAATCCAAAGGTTTATATGCCGAGGGAAGCGGAGACGACGGAGACAAAGGCGGAGGCGGAGGCGGAGGCGGATGTGGAGGCGGAGTTAGAGGCACGGATTGTGAAATCGGCGCGCCTCGCTGGGTGAACGAAGACGCAAGCGGAGGTTTTGGCGGAGATGGAATAGAGGGCGCTGGCGGGAGCGGCGGCTGAGACGAAGCGGAAACCGGCGGAGATTGAATGGTCGGCTTTATCGGGGGCTTTTGAACTTCAAAGGGCTTGGGAAAATCAGATGGTTTTTTAGAAACTTCGGTCGGCTTGCTTTCAGACCAAATAATTCCGTGGACTTTTTCATCTTTTTCAGGTTCAGCCACTATATGCTTAAAGGGTTTTTGTTTTTTGTCTTCATAAAGAAAGACGGCTGACGCGACTCCCAGAGCCAAAAACAAAACAATATATCTCAAACCGGTAATTAAGGATGAGGATAGCTCAACTTCCGCGTTTTTAGCTACAAAACTTTCATAAAAACCGACGCCAAAAAACAGAATAACGCTTAATGCCACCCACGAGGCCACTCCCCACAAAATTGTTTTTAAAATTATTTTTGCCATATGAATATATCATAACACAAACCTTTTGTGGGCTCGTCCAGACTTGAACTGGAGACCTTTCGCATGTCAAGCGAACGCTCTAACCAACTGAGCTACGAGCCCATAACTCATATTATTACTTTAATTTAAAAGCTTTATCAACAACCCTTCGGCTTCGCGATATACCCAATCGGCTCTCTATTTTACCGATAGACAATCCGCTTGCGGAGCCGCACCGCTAACAATTTCCAATTTTTCTTTTTTTTATCAAACTTGCAATTTCCTCACTGGTGCCCCCGCGAGGAATCGAACCTCGATCTAAGGATTAGAAGTCCTTCGTTCTGTCCGTTGAACTACGGGGGCTGATTTTTAAAACAACTCAATAATTTATACTACGAAAAAACAAACTTTACAACGATGGTTCCTATTACAATGACGGATCGCCAAACAATGGTTCGCTAAAAGCTTTATTAAAATCGGACTCCCTATCCCGCATCGCTTCTACTGCTTCTTCAAAACCGGATAAATTAATTTCGGAAAATTTATCCGAAACAATTACATCGGACGCGCGCTCGGCGCTTAAAGACAAAAACATAAAAATACTGAAAATTATTGACGCTAAAAATAAAATCGAGGCTGAAAACAAAAACCATCCCCAGTATTTTCTGGCCGGAGCCGCAAACGCGTCCAAAATCCGTCTCCCCGACCCCCTTCCAAAATCAGATAAATTAATTTTAAAAAAATCGGATTCCATAATAGTTTAAAATTTATAACTTAAAAGATTTAATTTAACCTGCAAGTCCCAGATTCCGGAATTTAAAACGCTGAAACGCGCAGTTCCTATTTTCACCTGATAATTTATGTTCTCAAGCAAGGTCAAAAACTTCAAAAGGCGGCCGAAACTGCCCTCAAGGTTTAAATTAAAACTCGGACCGCCATCCTCAACTTTTGCTTGGAGCGAAACCGAAGATATTTCCAAAGACGCTCCGGCATCAGCAGCCACCTTCTCCAAATTCTCTATAAACCCGACAACGCTTTTCTCATCAACAAAAACATCCTCTATTTTAGACCTGTCGTCGCCGATAGACTGAAGTGTTTCTTCCAGCAGTTTAATGTTTTTCTGTTTGGCGTCGGCCGCAAAAATTTCTTCCCGCAAAACTCCGATACGTCCACCAGCGTCATCCAGCCGGCGATAAAACAACCACCAGCCGAAAATTGCCAGCGCGTTCAGAAGAAAAAGAATAATTATTGTTTTTAGCGCTCCCTTATTCATAATCTAAATCAAAAACCAAAGAATAATCAAAATTATTTTCTTTCAGAAGATTTGATATGGGTGAATTCACTTTTTTGAAAAACTCATTAGTCTCGTTGGATTTGGCGAAATTCAAAAGCAGTTCCCGATTTTTGGCAACCCCCGATATTGAAATTTGAGTTAACCCCTGTCCTTTTTGGCCCGCGGAATAAAAAGATATGCCGGATATTCCAATGCCGGAAGGCCTGCGGCTCAAAATTGATTTTATCGCGGGAGATATCTCAAATAATTTCTTTTCCCCGGAATTAAAAACCGCTATCTCGGCGTTTAAAACCCTTATTTCAGACTCAATATCGGTCGCGCGTAAAAAAGCGGGGCCGCGTTTGACAGCATCAAGCTCCCGCGTTAGTTCCGCTTCCCGGGCATTAAATAAAAACCACAAAGGCGAAAGTAAAATTATATTCACGGCCACGGTTAAAAATACGAAAACGCCAATCGTAACCGCCAAACGTCTGATTCGCTCATTTCTAACCTCGTTTTGATAATCTTCGGGCAATAAATTTATGCTCATTTTAATTTGTATCCAACGCCATTAAACCAAGACCTATCGCCGAACCCAGAGCCAGAGATTCGTTAAAAGTTATCTCCGGTATATATTTTTCAAAGGGAGCGACATTAACCCACGGATTTCCAAGCTCAACCGACAGCCCGAGTTTGGCCGCCAGATACTCGCTAAAACCGATTAGATTGGAATCCCCCCCTGAAAGAATAACTTTTGATATCTGCGGTTCAGATTGGTGCACATGTTCGGCGTGAGTGTTCCAAAATAAAATATGCCGCTCTATTTCATCGGAAACCGCCGCAATCACCGGCAGTATGGATTCAAAAACAGCGCGGTTCTCGGAAGCTCGCGACATTCCGTTTTCTTTCTTGGTTTTTTCGGCGGCGTTTACCGGAATATTCAGAGATTTGGCAATGGCCTGATCCAGAGATTCGCCGGCAACATTAACAGTTGAACTGAAACGCACCAATCCGCCGGCGATTATGACAAAAGTAGTCCGGGTTTTGCCAAAATCAACTATCATGGTCGGCGGATTCTCATGACTCTCCGGCATCAAGGCCCGGCTCAAAGCCGCGGTCTCCATCGCAAAAGAAACCGGATACAGGCCGGCGCTAAGATAAACATCCAAGTAACTTTGAACCATCGTTTTGGAAAAAGCGTAGACTACGACGTCTTGATGCGGAACTTGGTTATCATTTATCTTTACGCCGTCAACGGCAGCGGCCGCGGGTTTCAAAAATTCAAAATCAAAAACAGACTCGCCGGCAGGCAACGGAATTTTTTCAGGCAAACCCGATTCCACGGCTTCCCGAATCTGATTTTTTTCCATTTTCGGCAAAGACATAACGCTGATATAAGCCCTTTCTTCCGGCAGAGCCGCGACTACATGGTCAACCCCCAAGGGTTTTAAAAATTCCGCCAAATTTGCCGCAAGCTCATCAGGTTTTTTTATTTCTCCGGCCAAAATCAAACCCGAAGGCAAATTCCTTTTGCCGGCCCTTTTTAAACGTAGCCCCGCTCCGTTTTTTTTGAGCTCAACATATTTTATTGAGCGATCCGAAATATCCAATCCCGTAATCGGAAAATCAAGATAGGACGGCGGCGGAAAAAATTTGGATAGATGCAACATATATTTATAATACAATGACTAATTTTTAATTAGAAACCAGGTGAATTAGAAATTATATTACTGCGTTTCCCGCCAAGACTCTATTTCATAGCCGCCGGATGGGCCGGAAGAAAAATTAAGATCGGCAAAGCCAGACTCGTAAGTAATGGTGGTGCCATTGCCAACTTTCAATCCATATCCCGTCGCTTCTTTCAAATTCAAATTATTCCCGGCGTTGATAATGCCGTTAGGAGCGTAAAAAATTGCTCCCTCTGCTTTGTTGCCAAGTTTAATGGCGTCCTCGGGTCCGAAAGTTGAGAGGAGCATCAAATAGCTCCCTTCTTCACCCGACCCCTCGAACACCGCTGCCTGATTTCCAAAATCCACCGAACCGTCAACAACCAAAACCCCGGAAAGCTGGCCGTAGGAAGCATCAAGCTTAAGTATGGGGTTGTTACCGAAATTAATCGTGCCGGTCACCCAGATAGTGCCCGTAAGAATGAGAGTGGCGCTGTTCCCCAACGTAAGGTCCCCGGATATTTTTTTAGGACCCAGGGTCTCGGAACTGTTGTTACCCACGGAAAACCCGCTTATGACGCCGCCGGCCTCGGCATCTGCTTTCCAGCTGTCAATTAAGCTTTCCGGAATCGGGAATTGCTCCGGTTCAAGAGGCAAGGCAAGAATTTCCGTGGAGGCGGCTGAACAGTTAGCGGAAAAACTGCCGGCATAATGTGCTATGCCCACCACTATGCAGTTGTCAAAATCATACCCCCAGGCATCTTCTTCAATGCGTATGTCTTTCACTAAATGCGCGCCGGCGGATTTAGCCGTGCCAGTGATAGTGGTTTTGTCTTTGCCGTTACCGATTATATCGCCATTTGAAAAAACATTGCCGACCACAACCGAATCATTGCCAATTACAACTCCTCCCTCCCCCACCTGTACGCCGTAATAAAAAGAAATTCCGGTCCCAAGACTTAGAGCGGTTTTTATTTTCCTAAAAATATTATTCTTTTCGCCCAAGGTTTCAATTTCTTTAGAATCTAAAACATCATTTACGCTGGTCGTGGCCGTAAGATCGCCTTCAGAATAAACAACTTGATTCGGCATATTCTTACCCGAAATCAAGCGATACGCGGCGTCCTCAAGAACACCCTCGGCATAAACGTAGCTCTGCCTGGAATTTTTAAGATTCTTAACGCTCTTAAGTTCAGACAAAGCCGAACCGGCAAATGCTCCGGCAAGCGCGAGCGAAATGAATAAGAAAAAGATAACTGCCGTGAGCGCCGCTTGCCCCGAATTATTTCTTATTTGATTTGAAAATTTCATTTCAGTATCCTCCTTTTAAAATCGCGGTCTGATAAAAATTACGCGAAATCTGATTTTTACCTCCGGAAGCCTCTATAATCAAAGTTATTTTTAAAGCCTGCGAATGCTGCGTCTGAATTTTATTAACGACAAAAGAAGAAACGTCGGTATCATCGGATGTCAAAAATTTTTCGGCTCCGGCTCCTTCGCGAAACGCCAGACGGGAGCCCGACAGATAAAACTCTTTTATTTCCGGAGTCGGATCTTCAAAACTTTTTATCGTATTTAAAACAACGCGCGAGGGATTAACGTCAAACGAACTCGCGCCGTCATCCACGCTTGATGCCAGTCTGATTTCGCGCGTTACGCGCTCAAGCGCGGTTTCGCTGTCAAAAGCAACTCTTCTGATAAGCCGCGCCCTGGCATAGACCGAAGACATAGTTAAAATCGTATTAACCGTAAACACAATCAAGACCGCAAGAATTGCCACATATATAACGGTCTCTATTAAACTTACTCCGCTTTTTTTATTCATCACGAAATAAATTAACGACATAACTTGTTAATCCGATATTTTCATTCTGACTCCAGTCAAGATTAAGCTCGGCTTTAACGGCATCGGTGTCCAGCGTCCCGGAAACGGCTATGTTGTCGCCGGCGTCTCGATAAACTCGGCGCAAAACAAAGGTCCGGGAGAATTTTCCGTCAATAAGCTGGGGAGCCGTAGTGGCAGACCAAGAGCCCGCGGAAAAAACCGGCTGATAAGTCTGGTCCGGCGCAAGAGCTGAAATATTTGACCAATTATCGTCGCGCATTAAACGCAAAACTTCAACGCCTTCTTCGGCAAGATAAGCCGCCTCAATGCCGTCCAGACTCTCTGTAGCCGATTTAAAAGCGATCTGCCCGACCGCGACCAAAGAAAAAAGCGAAACGGCAACAAGCGATACCGCGACAACCGCTTCCAGTAAACCGAATCCCGCAACCGTGTATGGCGGTTTTTGGTTCGTCGGCGTTTGCCTGAAACATTTATAAAAATCGTCAATCATGGACCAAACCGCTGGAATTTAGATAAACCGTAAATAATTCTGACGGATCTTTTTTCAATCTGACCGAAACATTGCCCTCCGGGTCGGACTCACCGGTCAGACGTTTAAAAACAGTGTCCGAACCTGAAAAATTTATATTAAAAATCTCCGTCCGCAAAGATATGGCGCGAATTTCGTTTTTCGGGTCGTCCGGAATAAAATCGGGGCCGACAAAAACAATAATCCGCGAAGTTTCAAAATGGACTCCGAATTGATTTTCATTTTCGGAAGCCAGAGTTCTGGAACGAGCCTCGCGCAAAGCTCCGATAATTTCTTCGCGGGCTCCGGATAAAGCCCGTGAATCGCGAAACTCATTTAAAGCCCCAAGAATAATTACCGAAAGGATAATCAAAACCGCGATTGTGATTAAAATTTCCAGCAAGGTCAGCCCTTTTTGCGTCATATTTATTTTTTATTCCGATTACAGTCCGCCGGATATTGAATAAAGCGGCTGTATCATTGAAACGGCGAAAAAACCGACAAAAACTCCGATAATAATCATCAAAACCGGCTCTATTACGGTCGACAGCGCCTTGGTGGACTCGGCCACGCTTTCTTCATAAAAAGAGGCTACGCGCAAAAGCATGTCTGAAAATTTTCCGGTTTCTTCGCCCACCGCCATCATTTCGCCGACCAAAAGCGGAAACAAATCATCATTTTCAATAAATACGCGCGACACCGGATTGCCTTTCTGTATTTCGCCTCTGGCTGAATTAAGCACTTTTTTAAATCTGGGATTCTGGACTACGTCTTCGGTGACCTGCAGAGCCTCAACTATTTCAACGCCCGAACTGATTAAGGACGACAGAGTCCGGCTGACCCTAGCCGCGTTAACTTTTTTTACTATCCCCGAAATTACGGGGAGCTTCAAAAAAAACGCGGATAGAAATTTTTTTCCCGGAGCGCTGCGCGTCAAAAGCAAAAAAATCGCGGCGATCACGACGCCTAAAACCGATGATAAAAACCAGTGTCCGGTCAAAAATCCGCTGATGCCTATAATAATGGAAGTGGTTGCGGGCAATTCAACACCCAATTCTTCAAAAGTGGAGACCAGCGTCGGCACAACATAGACCATCATCAAAATCCCTATTATCACCATGGCTATAATTATTACTGCCGGATAAACAAGAGCTCCGCGCACTTTTCTTTTCAGTTCATACTCCCGCTCGAGCTGATTGGCCACCAGACGCAGTGCCTCCTCCAGTTTTCCGGAAGCCTCGCCCGATTTAACCATTGAACGAAAGAGCGGCGAAAAAACGCCCGGATAATTTTCCATAGATTGACTCAAAGAGCTCCCCTGCTTGATAATCTGCCCCATATTTTCAAGAGTCTTTTTCCAGTTTTTGTTGTCGCTTTGACGCGAAAGCACGTCCAACCCCCTGATCATGGAAACTCCGGCGCCCACCATAACTGCCAGATTTCTGGCAAAAACCATTTTTTCCTGTATTGATACTCGCCCGAATATTGAAGATAACTTTAAAAAGGACGACTCGGCTTTTTCCTCTTTGCGGCTGATTAAAAAATAGCCTTCTTTTCTCAGGGCATTCGCCAAATCAAAACGATCCGCGGCTTCTCTGCGGCCTTCAATGACTTGGCCCGCAAGATTTTTGGCTTTGAATGAAAAAACGGCCACGATTATTTTATTCGCTGGTCACTCTCATTATTTCTTCCAAAGAAGTAATCCCTTGGGCGGCTTTAATGATGCCGTCTTCAAACATGGTTACCATGCCTTCCAGGCGCGCTTGTTTGGCAATTTCGTCAGAAGTCGCCTGCCTCACGGTCATTTCTTTTATGGTTTCCGACATTTCCAGCACTTCATGAATACCGATACGGTCTTTATAGCCGTCGGGACAGTCGGCAGTCGGCGCGGGCCGGTAAAATTTTATATCCTTCCAGCCGTCTTTGGGTTTAATTATCTTTTCCTTTCTTAAAAGTTCAATTAATTTATCGGGGTCAACTCCCTGGCCGAAACTTCGCACTTCGCTTTCCGTAATATTGTAAGATTTGTTTCTTTCGCAAAGTCTTCGAACTAATCTTTGAGCGATAATGACATTTACGGTTGAAGATATAAGAAACGGTTCAACTTTCATTTCAAGCAAACGCGGCAAGGCGCCGGCTGCCGAATTGGTATGCAGAGTTGAAAGAACCAGATGCCCCGTCAAAGACGCGTTTACGGCAAGAGAGGCCGTTTCGTTGTCTCTTATTTCACCGACCATCAGTATGTCCGGATCCTGGCGCAAAAGAGAACGCAAGCCGTTCGCAAATGAAAATCCGATATCCGGACGGACTTGAGATTGGTTTATTCTGGGAATCCTGTATTCAATCGGGTCTTCCACGGTTGAAATGTTAA
The DNA here is from genome assembly GCA_016432485.1 of Candidatus Niyogibacteria bacterium. Taxonomy (NCBI): domain Bacteria; phylum Candidatus Niyogiibacteriota; species Candidatus Niyogiibacteriota bacterium. The sequence continues at coordinate 605,813 of CP066691.1, read as the reverse complement.
CCGCGGGCGTGTTGAGTATTTCAAGAACCGTGTACAAGGTCGTGGTCTTGCCGGAACCGGTCGGGCCGGTAGCCAGAATCATTCCGGTTGGTTTTCTTATGGCGCGTTCAATGCGCTCAAGGCCTTCGCCGCGAAAACCGAGCTGTTCTAAAGTGAAACCGTGCTTGTTTTCGGGTAAGAGCCGCAAAACCGCTTTTTCGCCGTCAAAAACCGGAAGGACTGAAACCCTAAAAGAAACCTTTTCTTCATCCGTTTCAATCATAAATCTTCCGTCTTGCGGCAAACGATGCTCATCAAGCTTGAGATTGGCTAAAACTTTCACGCGGGCGATTATGCCCGTGGCGACCTGCTTAGGCAAAACCATGGCGTCCCGCAGAATTCCGTCAATGCGATAACGCATCAAAAGTTCTTTTTCCAGGGGCTCTATATGTATATCTGAAGCATGCTGGACTATAGCGTGACGCAAAAGCGTATCCACAATACGGATTATCGGCAGCTCTTCAGCCGCCTTTTTCAGGTCTTCCCCGCTCGCGTCTTTTACTCCCACCTCAAGTACCTGCTTAATTTCTCCGGCTTCTTTTTTTATTATCTCGCCGAATTCAGCCGCGAGACTTTTTTGGTATTGCCGCAAAACATTGGTCATGGAAGATTGGCTGGTCAGACGCGGCTTTATTTTAAGATTTGCTTTTTTCTTTATGAAATCAATGGCCGCCAAATCTTGAGGGTCCAGCATCGCCACTTCCAAATTGCCCCCCTCCAGGCGATAAGCCACGATATTATGGCTGCGGGCTATCGGTTCGGGTATGATTCCCAAAACGCGCGGGTCTATTTTTTCCTGCTCCAAATTAACGAACGGCACTCCTAAAATATAAGCGTGGAGCCGACGCAGGTCGTCATCGGAAATTTTTCCCGACTCAACCAAAACATCGGCGATGTCTTTTCCGGAATCGGTCGCCTTTTTCTGAGCCCGTTCAAAATCGTCTTTTGAGATAAGTTCCGAATCAAGAATAAAAAGTTTTAAGCGTTCCGGATCTATTTTCATTTATTGCCGAGTTTATTTAAAGTTTCCTTTATTTTAGCGGCGACTTCGTCAAGCGAATAATTGGTCTTAACCAAAAAAGATTTGACGCCGAGCTCGGTCATGCGGTTTATATCCTGACTTGATTCCAGATTCGTCAAAACCATTACCGGAATCCGCCTAAGCTCCGGATCTAGGGCTAAATTCTCCATAACCTCAAAACCGCTTTTTCTGGGCAAAATAATGTCCAATAATACCAAATCCGGCTTTTGCTTCTTAATAATCTCAAGGCCCGTTTCGCCGTCTAAAGACGAAAAAATTTCATAGCCCGCGGCAATCAAAGTTTGAGACAAGCTTTTAACTAAAATCGGGTCATCTTCCAGTATTGCTATTTTTTGTTTGGCCATAATTATTATTTATATTATAATCTCTGTTCTCTTTTGTTTTCAAACTCGCGGCAAGGAAAACCAAAAAACACTGCCCTTATTTTCTTCGGACAAAAAACCTATTTTGCCTCCGGAGGCCTCTACGAAAGCTTTGGACAAAAAAAGGCCGATGCCCAGTCCGCCGGAACGGTACCGATAGACGTCGCGCGAACGGAAAAACTTTTCAAATATCTTTTGCCGGTCCTCTTTCGGGATACCGGCTCCGGTATTGGCCGCGCTCCAAAAAATACTGCCCGATTTTTCATAAATTTCTATTTTTACCGAGCTGCCCGCGGGGCTGTAACGCAGCGCGTTTTCTAAAATGCTGAAAATCACGAAGCTGATTTTTTGAGGGTCGGCAAAAACCGGAGCGTCTGTTTTTGTTTCCAGATCCGCTTTAACATTCAAGTCCCGCGCGACTAAAGACAAATCCCCGATTATTTTTTCAGTGAGCTCTTTTAAAAAAATCTTCTCCGGCGCAAGACTCATCTTTTTTTCTTCAATTCGCTCAACTTCCAGAAGACCGTTGACGATGCGTATCATCTTTTCATTTTGTTCGCCAATTGAAGATATAACGGACTCGGCCGAATCCGAGGCCTTCATGCGGGTATTATCGGACTTCAAAAGATCCAGGCTCCATTTGACTGCTGACAAAGGAGAACGCAATTCATGCGAAATTATGCTTACGAATTCCGATTTAAGTCGCGAGGCCTCAACAATATTTTCAAAAGACCTGACAATGGTGTGGCCGACTATAAAAAGAAAAGCTGTCACCGCGAGCACTATCAAAGCGGCAATCTCCGGCTCGGTAACGCGGCTGGCGACCAAATAGGTGACGATTATGGAAATAATTATAATCAGCCCGGTAACCGGAAAAAGAAAATGCGGGCATTGCCAAAATCCGACACCGACCGCCCCGCATCTTTTTTTTATATTAAGCGAATCCAAAATCCGCGCCTCTCCCATATATTATTATATTAACACAAAAACAGCCGGACTTGACACGAAATAACGCAGGAATTATTATATGAATACCCTTTATTGTCCGCCTCCGGCGGGCATCTTTACTAAATAGAGGATAAAATATGATATCAGACACAAAAACATTTCAATCGGCGCTTGAACAACTTGAAATCGAGCGCGGCATACCCAAAGAAAAAATATTGGAAACAATAGAGCTGGCTTTGGCGGCGGCCTACAAAAAAGACTACGGAAAAAGGGGGCAGATTATACGGGCCAAATTTGACCCGGCAAGCGGCCGCTCCGATTTCTGGCAGGTAAAAATAGTCGTTGATGAATCAATGCTCAAACCAGAGGAGTCTGACGAGGAAACGGCTGAAACAGCCGAACCGGAAAACCAAAAGGTCCCGGAAATCCGACGGTCTTTTGAACCCCAGGAACCCGAAGAAGAAACTCCGACTGAAGAACATAAAGTCCGTTTTAATCCCGAACGACATATGATGATTGACGAAGCCAAGAAGATAAAAAAGGGCGTGAAGGCCGGAGAAGAATTGACTTTCGTCCTTGAAGCCAAAGACGATTACGGACGGATTGCGGCCCAGACCGCCAAGCAAGTCATAATCCAGCGAATACGCGAAGCTGAACGCGAGTCGGTCTACGACGAATTTAAAAAGAAGGAGGGCGGAATTATATCCGGCATAGTTCAGAGAATAGAGGGCCGTAATGTTTTTATGGACCTCGGAAGAATTACGGCCATTCTGCCTTCTGAAGAACAAATCAGAGGCGAACGCTACCGGATAGGAGAAAGAATAAAAGCGCTTTTGTATCTGGTGGAAAAAACTCCGCGCGGAACGAACCTGTATCTTTCGCGCACTCACCCGCAATTTCTGGTAAAACTTTTTGAAATGGAAGTTCCGGAAATGGCTTCGGGCACTGTTGAAATAAAAAGCGTTGCCCGAGAGCCCGGGGCAAGGTCAAAAATCGCTGTGGCTTCTTCAGCCGAAGGGATTGACCCGGTCGGTTCGGCCGTGGGCCAAAAAGGAGTCCGGGTTTCAACTGTTATAGCGGAGCTCGGCGGGGAAAAAATAGACATTATAGAATGGTCGGATGAACCGCAAGATTTTGTGGAAAACGCGCTGTCGCCTGCTAAAATTCTTGACGTTGAAATACAGAAAAGAAGCCGAACCGCGAAGGTTATTGTGGACGAAGACCAGCTGTCGCTGGCAATCGGCCGGGGGGGGCAGAATGTGCGGCTCGCGGCGCGGCTTACCGGATGGAAAATAGACATTCAGTCGCGAGCAGGCGAATCCGTAGCCCAGGCCTCGGAAGAAGGGGAAGTTTCGGGAGAAAATATTGAAAAAGGCGAATAGGCCTTGCCGATGCCGAATTTTTTGTTTATGCTTTTATTTATAAATTATCGGTTTATCAGCTTAATTTAAAATTTTAAAGCATATGCTTGAATCCTTTCCTATTATAGTGGCGTTTGTATCGCTCTTTTTTGTCTGGTGGCTTGTTTCGTGGATAAAAAAACAGCCGCTGGGCACGGACAAAATGCGCGAGGTGGCTTCGGCCATAAAGGAGGGCGCGAACGCCTTTATCAAAAGGCAATATAAAACCATCGGCTGGATTTCTCTTTTATTGGCTCTGGCTCTTTTTTTGGTCTACACTTTCACGGGCGATCCGGAGCTTGGGTGGCAGACCGCCTTCGCTTTTATTTTAGGCGCGCTTTCGTCGGCTATCGCGGGCATTGTGGGGATGAAAATGTCCACTACGGCCAATCTTCGTTCGGCCGCGGCTTCCAAAAGCGGTTTTAATTCGGCTATGCAAGTGGCTTTTCGCGGGGGGGCCATAACCGGAATTATAGTCGTGGCTCTTTCGCTTTTTGGAATTTCGGGATTGTTTCTTTTTTATAAATTTCTCGGCTACGATGTCGTAAAAATTCCCACGCTCATAGTCGGCTATGGTTTTGGCGCGTCTTTAGTCGCGCTTTTCGCGCAGCTGGGCGGCGGGATTTACACCAAAGCCGCGGATGTCGGAGCCGATCTTGTCGGAAAAGTTGAACAGGGTATTCCCGAAGACGACCCCAGAAATCCGGCGGTTATAGCCGATCTTGTCGGCGATAATGTCGGCGATTGCGCGGGGCGCGGAGCGGACCTCTTTGAATCAACCGCGGCCGAAAACATAGGCGCCATGATTTTGGGCGCCGCGCTCTTTCCTTTTTTCGGCATCGGCGGAATAATGTTTCCTCTGGTTTTGCGGGCTTTGGGACTGGTCGCGAGTATAATCGGACTTTTTGCCGTTCGCGCCCGAGAAAATGAAAACCCTATGGCGGCATTAAACCGAGGATATTATTTGACCCTGGGACTTGCCGTAATCGCTTTTTTCTTCACCACTAAATATCTGCTGGGCAATATGTGGTTTTTTGCCGCAGGGCTCGTCGGCATGCTGACCAGTTTGGTTTTCGTTTACATCACTCAATATTATACCGATTCGCGCCACAGGCCGGTTCGCTCCATCGCTCAATCATCTGAAACGGGGCCCGCGACAAATATTATTTCCGGATTTTCCGTCGGCCTTGAATCAACGGCTTTGACGGTGCTGGCTATAAGCGCGGCTCTCCTTGCTTCATTTTATTTCGGAAAACTTTCGGGAATTCCCGGCGGAGGACTTTTTGGAACGGCCGTGGCCACAATGGGCATGCTTGCCACTGCCGCCTACATTTTGGCTATGGATGTTTTCGGCCCCATTACCGATAACGGCGCGGGCATTGTTGAGATGTCCGGAGAGTCGGAAGAATATCGCGACGTGATGGATAAATTGGATTCTGCCGGAAACACCACCAAGGCCCTGACCAAGGGCTATGCTATCGGCTCGGCGGCGCTTGCGGCGTTTTTGCTTTTTTCGGCATATCTTGAAGAGGTGCATTTAACCGTCGTAGATTTGGCTAAAGTTGAGGTGTTTGTCGGCGGGATGCTCGGCGCTATGATTGTTTTTCTTTTTTCGGCTTTGGCCATCCGCGCCGTCGGCCGCTCCGCCTACTATATTATTAACGAAGTCCGCAGGCAGTTTCGCGAAAGACCCGGAATTATGGCCGGAACCGAAAAACCGGATTACTCAAAAGCGGTTGACATAACAACCAGAGGCGCTTTGAAAGAAATGATTTTGCCCGGAGTTCTTGCCATTGTCGGTCCGGTTGCGGTCGGACTTTTGTTAAGAGCCGAAGCCGAAGCAGGACTTTTGATGATTGGAACTATTGCCGGGGTTTTACTCGCAACCGTTATGAATAATAGCGGAGGCGCGTGGGATAACGCTAAAAAATGGATTGAAGAAGGCAATATGGGCGGCAAGGGTTCGGACCCGCATAAGGCCGCGGTAACCGGCGACACCGTCGGCGACCCGTTTAAAGATAC